>JBEKGV010000181.1:0-7297 GCA_050012615.1 Acetobacteraceae bacterium
GCCCTCGTTAATCGGTTATTAACCTGATGCCACTATCAATCCGGTCACGGGGCCGGGCCTGGCCGTGTCCCGGAATTTCGGGAGCGATTCAGATGCTGAAAGGGCGGTCTGTCCCGGGATTGAATTGGGCAGCGTTGGCAGTTTCGTTGCCGTGTCGCCGGCCGGAGGACAGAAGTTTCCGATGCGGCATCGGACAACCGACGCCGCGTTCCTGAGGGCTCCCGAGGCGATGAATTCGTACGGTGCGATTCCGATGTTTGCCGCGCCAGGGCCCGCGAACCTTGCCGCCGCGCCGCGTGCGGCGACAGTGAACCAACGCGGACCCAGCGATGCCGCGGGGTTGGCACCGGACGAAATACTGGCGGACACGAACCGTCTCCCGTGGTGGAATTACAAACTGCCGCGCCCGTTCGAAAGCCGGTTCGCCATCGAAACGGATGCCGACAGACACCATCAGATCCGCTTCTGGATCGCCGTTTCCCTTGCCTTCAGCTGGGTAACCTTCGCGGTCGACGTCAAGGCGATCCCCGATGTTTGGCAGCTGGCGTTTCTGCTGAGGCTGTGCGTCGTGACCCCCGTGTCCGTGGCGGCGATGCGACTGCTCGGTGCCCCGAGCCCAGGTTGGTGGCGGACGATGCTTGCCAGCACGGTTCCCCCGATCGTTGCCCACCTGAGCGTGCTGATAGGGTTCGCCGCTTCCGCCGAGGTCGATACGTTTCGCGCCGCGGTTGTCCTGTGCATCGGCATTTTGTCGATGAACGCTCTGTTCCCCCTGCGCCTTCGCGATGCCGCGGTGTTTACCGTGACGGCTCTGACGATTGGTGACGCGATCAACGTCATCGGGGCGGCCGCGCATCACGCCACGATCGGACATCCGGAGATGATCCTCGTCACTCATGTGTTGGCCGTTCTGTCGCTTCTGGTTCGCCTGCTCGCCGAGCGGGAATCGCGCCACAGTTTCGTTCTGGGCCTGAGGTTGCGGATCCGTGCTGAGGACCTTGCGCGCTCGAACGCCAGGTTGCAGGAGATGTCCAATACCGATCCATTGACTGGCCTGGCGAACAGACGATCTTTCGATCTGGCGCTGGCACAGGCGTGGCAGAGCGCGGCGGGATCGGGGACCAGCGTCGCGCTCATGATGATCGACGTCGATCACTTCAAGCTTTTTAACGACATCGCCGGGCACCTTGAGGGCGATCGCTGCCTGACCACCGTCGCCCGCACCATAGCCGGGCAGGTGCGGCGTGGGCAGGACCTCGCCGCCCGGTTCGGTGGCGAAGAGTTCGTAATCCTGATGCCGGGGGCCGGCTGCGCCGAAGCACATGTGGCAGCCGAGCGAGTCCGCACCGCGATCGCTACTTTGCGTGTGTTCCATCCGGGCCGGACTGGCGGCGGGTTCGTGAGCGTCAGCATCGGCGTCGCCATGATGTATCCGTGCGGTCCCGACACCTCACCCGCCGGCCTGCTCAAGGCGGCCGACGCCGCGATGTACGAGGCCAAGGCCGGCGGCCGCGATCGGGTGATGGGAGGCGGCCGGCCGGCGGTCGATGCCGAGACGGCCTCCCGACGACAGCTCACGCCAGACAGCCCGAACCGGCCGGCTGGGCTTGGATCGGCAACGCAGGTCCCCTGTCCCGGCCGCGATCCCGCCACATACCGAACCACAACAGAATCGAGCAGCCCGTGAGGGATCAGCGGCGGGTCGTGCCGCCCAGATGCCGACCCGCACCTCGAGCCAAGCGAAGGTGGACAGTGCAGCCATCGACCAGATGAACATCGGCAGAATGTCGATGTAGTTCGGCTGATACAGCGTGGTCAGCGCGGCCAGGATCGCGCGCGCCGGCTGGGCATCAGGACGTGCCCCGGGGCGAGCGTGGACATCGGTCATGGCGGCCCGCATTAATGATCGTCCATGGTCCGTCTCGCCGGGTGCGCCTAAGTTACAACGGGTTTACACGCTCACGCAGGCCAGACTAGACCGGGGCAATTCCCCAGGTGCGAATCTTACCCCCGGAGTCCCTGCCGCGCCATGAGCGTCATGTCCGATCGCTGGATCCGCCATATGGCCACGACACAGCGCATGATCGAGCCATTCGAAGAGGGGGAGAAGCGCGACGGTGTCATCAGCTACGGCCTGTCCAGCTATGGCTACGACGCGCGGATCGCGGACGATTTCAAAATCTTCACCAATATCGATTCGGCGGTGATCGACCCGAAGAACTTCGCCCCGGCGAGCTTCGTCGACCGCAAGACCGACACCTGCATCATCCCGCCCAACAGTTTCGCCCTCGGCCACACCATCGAATACTTTCGCATCCCACGCGATATCCTGGTGATCTGTCTGGGCAAATCCACTTACGCCCGCTGCGGCATCATCGTGAACGTCACACCGCTGGAGCCCGAGTGGGAAGGCCAGGTGACGATCGAAATCAGCAACACCACGCCGCTTCCGGCGCGGATCTACGCGCACGAGGGGATCTGTCAGTTTTTGTTCCTCCACGGCAACGAACCGTGCGAGGTCAGCTATGCCGGAAAGTCCGGCAAATACATGGGGCAGCGAGGCACCGCCCTGCCGCGGATGTGATCAGAACCGAGGACGTAACAAAAATGGATCGAATTCGTATTCGCGGGGGCCGGGCTCTGGACGGCGAGATTCAGATCGGAGGCGCCAAGAACGCCGCCCTTCCGCTGATGACCGCCGGACTGCTGACCGAGGACCGGGTGATCCTGTCCAACGTTCCGAAGCTCGCCGACATCGACACGATGAGCATGCTGCTGACCCAGCATGGCGTCGCGGTGGATCCGGTCGGCAACGACGGGCGGACTCTGTCGATCGGCGGCCAGATCACCAATACCGAGGCGCCTTACGACATCGTACGAAAAATGCGTGCGTCGTTTCTCGTCTTGGGTCCGCTGCTCGCGCGCGTGGGCGAGGCGCGGGTCTCGCTGCCCGGCGGCTGCGGGATCGGCGCGCGGCCGATCGACCTGCACCTGAAGGGCCTGGAGCAAATGGGCGCGACGTTCGACCTGGATGGCGGGTATATCGACGGGCGGGTGTCCGGCCGTCTGCGTGGTGCGACGATCGTGTTCCCGTTCATTTCGGTCGGCGCGACCGAGCAACTGCTGATGGCCGCGTCGCTGGCGGACGGGCAAACGGTGCTGGCGAACGCGGCGCGCGAGCCGGAGATCACCGATCTCGCGACCTGTCTGGTCGCGATGGGTGCTCGGATCAGCGGGATCGGCACGGACAAATTGGTGATCGAGGGTGTGACGCGGTTGCGTGGTGCCTCCCACAGGATCATTCCGGATCGCATCGAAACGGGCAGCTATGCCTGTGCCGCGGCGATTTCCGGCGGGTCGGTGTTTTTACGCGACGCCCGGGTGGAGCATTTGGGCGCGACGGTGCGGACGCTGCGCGAGGCCGGCGTGGAAATCCTCGAGCAACCCGGCGGGCTGATGGCGAAGCGGCTGAACGGGCTGCATGGCGCTGACGTGATGACCGAGCCCTACCCTGGTTTTCCGACGGATATGCAGGCGCAGTTCATGGCGCTGATGTCGGTGGCCGAGGGAGCCTCAATGGTTACCGAAACGATTTTCGAAAATCGTTTCATGCATGTGCAGGAACTGAACCGCATGGGTGCGCGGATCAATGTGCACGGCGCCTCGGCGATCGTGCGTGGCGTGCCGTCGTTGAAGGGCGCCCCGGTGATGGCCTCCGATTTGCGGGCGTCATTGTCGCTGATCCTTGCGGGCCTTGGCGCCAAGGGCGAAACGGTGGTCAACCGCGTCTATCATCTCGACCGCGGGTATGAGGCGGTGGAACGCAAACTGGCCGCGTGCGGGGCGGATATCGAGCGGATTGGGGGATAGCGGTGACGTATTCTCCAGAGCTGGTCTAAGGCTTCGTCACGTAGGATTCGTCCTGACCGCACCCGGTTTCCGTCATGGCCGGGCTTGACCCGGCCATCAAGGTCAGCACGGGCCTCGCCATGACGAATCAACGAACAGGCGCCCCCGGAACAATGTTAAACGTCGGGTCAGCCTGAAACGCCGCGGCGCCAAGGCCCGCGGCATCCGCGGAGCGAAGCCACGCGTAGGCTCGTTTCGCATCCGCCGAACCAGTGACGTCGATGATGCCGGCAACCGCCGCGGCTGCGATCGGTTCGTAGCCGGACCATCCATCGCCGGCGGACAGGTTGGCGGCCTTAATTCCCGCCTCCAACCCGGCCCAGGTTTTCATTGAGTCGGGAAAGTTTCTTCCATTGATACCTTCGTCGCCCATGGAATAAATCGTTCCATCATGCGGATTGAACCCTTTCGCGGCGTTCAAAAAGCGTCCCGAATAATAGTTATTTGCCCAAATGAGGTAGGTCAGCGCGCGAGAGTCCCCAAGGCGTGCGGCCATGACCAATGACGTCGCGAACATGTCGTTCATCCATGGCCGCGAAATGTCATGCAACCAACCGTACGATTCTCCTTGCGCGGCTTGCCAGGCCCCCATATGGCTGACGAGATACCGCAGATTGTTATCCTGCATCTTGGTCGCATATGCCTTATCGGATGAGCCATCGGGATTGGCGTACGAAGCCGCCACGATACCGCGCAACGCCCAGGCCGCGCCGCGGACCTGGCTGTTGCCGGTCACGATGAGCCCTTGACCGGCGTATCGGCCGTCGCCTTCCGCTCCGGTGGGCCAGTTGCTCATTTCGTCGAACGACACCACGGCATTGAGTTGATCGAGGTAAAAGCGTCCACCGGTCATGAGATATGGAACATAGGAAAGTTCGGGTTGGTGCGCGGGGTCCGGCTGCCATCCGTTCGCGACGCTGCAGCAACCATCGAGCGGCCCGGATCGCGCCGCTTGCGTCAGCCCGCCGGAGTTTGGGTCGCAGGGCCGGCCGTTGCGGCCGCGATAGTCCGACCAAAGTTTCGGGTAATTGTCGGTGTTGAGCCACGCATCGTGACACGCGTCCCACATATGCCACGGGATGTTGGCGGCGGTTTCCGCCTGGAACAATGCCATTTTGGCGGCCGTCGCATGCTGCGTCATGAGCCAGGTCGTGTTGTAAGCGGTTTCCGGGCCGATATCGGCTCGCCCTCCCGTGATGCCCATGCCCATCGTCACGCCGTTGGTGAAAGTATAACCACTGTCGTATCGCGACCCAAACGGTGCGGTCCAATCGCCCGTGGTCATGGTCGCGGCATAATTTTTCAGGATCGACTCGTTTACTCCGGTCGTTAGATCATAGTGCTGAATCGCCCCGGTTTTCTCGAGATACCCTATGTCCCGTTGAACATTCACAGCCGGGCTCGACCTCGTCCAGAATGCCTTATGCCATTGCTGGTACTGGAAGTGCGTGAGTGGCGGAGATTGATACACAATCGTGCCATCTTGCCTGACGGAAGCCGTGTAGGTCAGCGTTCCGCCAACCGCCGTCATGGCGAGATCGTTGTTGAACTGCACCTCGGTTGAATATGTGCCGTCCTGGTTCTTCGAGATGGCGAAGACAAGGCGCATCGAGGCCGCGACAGGCACCTCGATGCGGCCCTCCGTGACGATCGGACCTTGCCGCCAGTAGCTGACCCTTCCCGCCGCGAGTGCCTGAGGCAGCAGTTGTGCCGCGTCGAATTCAAAGCTGCCCGCCGCGCCTTTGATGAACGCGATGGTTACGGTGAAGCCGTAGTTTGGCATCGTAGCGAGGGATATCGGAGCGCTGCCGCCCGATGCCTTTGAGAACATCGTCGGATTTGCACTGCCCGGCGCGAGCATCGGGGCCATCACGGTGATCACGCCAAACCTCGCCGATCCATCCGGATACTTTGTTTTTATGTCGATTTGTGCTGGTGCGGCGGTTCCATTGATGGCAGCGGCGATACCGGAGTTCGCTGGCAGATCGCCCTGACGGAGGGCCTGACCCAGTTGCACGGTGTGAGCAGGAAGCGTGCTCGTCGTCGGATTTTGAAAGTTCGCGCCGACGATTTGTTCCGCGCCGGCGGGTCGCGGGACCGAGGGCAGATGAACCACCTGCGCTGAAGCAAGGGTGAGGCGAACCAGACAAAAGGCGATCGCGGGGACGAAATTTTTCAGAACCGACATGTCAAAGCCGGTCTCTTCGCTGGGCCTCGTCCGCCCGGATCTCGTCCTCACTCACCCGCCGATGCCCTCTCGCGTCCGTCGTGATCCTGACGCCCCCATCGCGGTCCTTGCGTCCCCGTCGTGGTCCTTGCGTCCCCGTTCGCGGTCCTTGCGTCCCCTCCGTCATCCTCGGGCTCGACCCGAGGATCTCTACACGCACTGAGCGAATTTGAGGCGCGATCGTCAGTGCGGCGACAGATGCTCGGGTCGAGCCCGAGCATGACGTGAAAAGTGAGCCCGAGCATGACGGAGAAAGTGCGCCGGCGCGTGAGGTGAACGGAGAACCCGAACATGACATTCCATCTCGACCACCAGCAACCAACGCACTTTACCAGACAACCTCCACTGCCGCGCATTTAATCCGTCCCCCAACCTCTTTTCCCGACTCGCTCCGCCCGCTACATCTCCGCCATGCCCCACGCCAATTTCGTCCATCTGCGCGTTCACTCCGCCTTTTCGCTCAGCGAGGGCGCCATCAAAGTGGAGAAAATCGCCGCGCTGACCCGGGACGCCGGCATGCCCGCCGTCGCGATCACCGACACGGGCAATCTGTTCGGAGCGCTTGAATTCTCCCAGGCCTGCATCGCCAAAGGCGTGCAGCCCATCATCGGCTGCCAGATCGCGCTGACCCGTTCCGACAATCCGCGGCTCGCGCCGGATCCGCTGGTGCTGCTCGCACGCGACGCGGCTGGCCTGGCGAACCTGCAACGACTGTCGTCGATCGGGTTTCTCGATACCGACCCGTCGTTGAAACCCAGCCTGCCGCTCGACGTGATCCGAGCCCATGCCGAGGGGTTGTTTCTGCTGACCGGTGGCACCACCGGTCCGATCGCGCGACTGCTCGCCGAGGGCCAGAAATCGGAAGCGGAACGGTTGCTTGCCGCATTGGCGGAAGCGTTTCCTGATCGCACCATCATGGAACTCCACCGCCATCGTCTCCCGGTCGAACAAGCCATCGAGCCTGGACTGATCGCGATGGCCGACACGCTTGGTTTGCCGCTCGCCGCCACGAACGATTGCATGTTCGCGACGCCCGCCATGCACGAAGCGCAGGACGCTCTGCTGTGCATCGCGGAGGGACGGTTGCTCTCCGAGCAGGATCGGCGGCGGGTGACCCCGGAACATTGGTTCAAGCCAGCTCCGGTCATGCGGGCTCTGTTC
>JBEKGV010000182.1:0-7289 GCA_050012615.1 Acetobacteraceae bacterium
GCGAGATCGGACGTGCCGAAAAACCAGTCGGCGACCGGGTAGGTGAGGTTGAAGTTCCGCTCCATCATGATCGCCGGATTATGATGGGCGATGTGATGCCGCCGGATGGAATTGACCAGCGGAATGTAGCGGACGAAACGGTCATCCTTCACATGGCAGCAAAAATGGAACAGTTCGTAATTCAAGTACAGCGCCACGTTGGTGATCAACAGCATCCATCCGGCGTTCGGCAGCCCGATCAGACCGAGAATGGCGGCGGGCGGCAGCGACAGCGCCATGAACGCGACCAGTGCGTAGGGCGGGAAAAACACGATGCGGAAATCGCGTGAATTGTCGAACGTGGGTTCCGTTTCGGTGAAGAACTGGTGATGCGCCAGGGTATGGCGCTTGTAGATGCCCATGAACCCGCGCACCGGACGGTGCATGATGTAACGGTGGATCCACCACTCGAACACGTTGGACACGCAGAACGCGAACGGAATGACCAGGAATTCGTACCACGCCGGCGCATGCACCTGGCGGGCACAAAACCAGATCGCCGACAACCCGAGCGCGGCGATCAGCGCGACATGCGCCCAACCGGAATAGGCCGGTGCGATCCGCGTGCGGAAGTCCGCGCGAAACGCTGACTGGCGCTGTGACAAACGGGCCTGGCTCATGAAATTCGTCCTTTGGGGCGTGATCCTCCGGGTGATAGAATAGGCCGATCGAGCCGGTGAGGCAAAGGTCCTCGCCTCTCGACAGGGCCACGCCTCTCGACAGGGGTACGCCCGGCGCCACTTTCCGGTAGCGAAGCAAAGGGAATGACACATGCTGATCGTGGACAAGCCGGCCGACATGAAGGCGCACATTGGCGAGGATATCGGCACCAGCGACTGGGTGCCGGTGGATCAGGCGATGATCGACAAGTTTGCCGACGCGACCGGCGATCACCAATGGATCCATGTGGATGTGGAGCGTGCGAAGCGCGAGATGCCGGGTGGCACCACGATCGCACACGGGTTTTTGACCCTGTCGCTGATCGCCGGCCTCGCGCACCAGACGCACGACATCCGCGGCCGGTCGCGCGGGATCAATTACGGATCGGACCGGGTCCGCTTCACCGCGCCGGTGCCGTCCGGATCGCGCGTCCGGCTGCATCAGAAACTGCTGAAGGTCGAGGACATCGAGGGCGGCGTGCGGATGACGTTCGCCAGCCGGATGGAGATCGAAGGCCAGTCGCGGCCCGCTTTGATCGCCGAAACGATTTCGTTGGCGTATGATTGACGGGGCGAATTTGGAATGAACCCAGCACCCTTCATCCGTCATCCTCCGGTTAGACCAGAGGATCAATCGCGGCACGACAGTTGCCCAGATCCTCGGTTCAAGCCGAACGCGCGGTGTTGTACTAATCCCCCAAATGACTGACTCCTCAGCACCGTCGCCAACCACGTCACGGCCGGCAGCCGGGCCGGCGATCTATCGCCGCACGGTGCCATGGGAGTTCCCTGGACGATCCCCCGTTCACCTCGGGGGAGCAGGATGATGTATCGGTTGGCGTTGGCGATAGGTCAACAGATTTTGGCGGACAATATTAGCAGCGCCCGGATACAGCTCCATATTCTCTGGCTCCTCTGGATTTCCGGCTTCTCTCCTATGAATCCTTGCGGTATCGATCGCGGTGTGCCGTCAGAACCGAGGGCCAGTCCGCCGGTCCGAGACGGATTGAACGGCGGATAATTTCATTTCAGAGAAGCCGGAAAGCCAGAACAGCCGGAGGTCCTTTCAACCTGTCGACCGCCTGTCCGCGCATGTCCTCGGGATCCTTCTGGCTTCGCTGATGCGGTTACAGCCCAGAAATGACGTGCGGCGTAGCGGCATTTCACCCCACTGCGGAGTCTCCCGCTCGCAGCGCCGCATCGATCTCCTCACCTGTCATACGCCAGGCGTTGTCCAGTTCCGACACCACCTCTCGCATGAACGTCTCAGTCAGCGCCAGCGCTTTCCGATCATCCCCGAGATGGTCCGCCAGCAGCGCCAGAGCCAGTTGCCGCGGCCCATCGCCTTCATAGGTCCATTCGAACCCCATCGCGCTGAAGCGTTTCAGGTCGAAGCGCGGGTCCAACGGCCGACCGTCAACCGTAACGATCGCGCCGTCCAGACTGCGTCCCCCCTCATATACTTTCATGCGAACATCACCACGCCGCGCACCGTCTCCCCACGCTTCAACGCCGCGAACCCCTCATTGATTTGTTCCAGTCCGATCCGGGCCGAGATCATTTCATCCAACTTCAATTTACCATCCAGATACGCCCGCGCCAGCATCGGGAAATCTCGGGACGGATCAGCCCCGCCATACGAACTCCGCGTGATTCGTTTCTCCTGCATCAAACTGCCCCAGCGAAACGACACCTCCTCGTTGACGGCCACCTTGCCGAGCCAAACAACCTGACCGCCTGGCCGCACCGCCTCCACCGACAAGCGGAAACTCGCGTTCACGCCGGCGGCCTCGATGACCAGGTCGGCGCCCCGGCCATCGGTCAGCGAGCGAGCCAGTTCCGCCGCGTCGTCCGGCGCGATAGCCCGCGTCGCACCGATCGCCCGCGCGAGTTGCCGCCGCGCCGGATTGGGATCGACCGCGACGATCTCGCCGCATCCGGCCAGCACGCAGCCTTGCACGGCGGAGAGGCCCACCGCACCGCAGCCGATCACCATCGCGACATCGCCCCACGCCGGCTTCGCGATCCGTGTCGCGGCGCCGACGCCGGTCATCACGCCGCACCCAATCAGCGCCGCACGGTCGAACGGCATCGCGTCCGGCACCCGGATCGCGCTTTGCGCCCGCACCACGCAGTATTCGGAAAACCCGCCCAGATACATCAACTGATGCACGGGCACCGCGTCACATGAAAGCCTCGGCCGTCCATCGAAATGAAATCCGCGCGGCCCGTTCGTCAGAAACGTCCGGCACAAAATCGGCTGTGCCCGCTCGCAGTAAAAGCAGCGCCCGCAATGCGGGTTCCACGACAATACCACGCGATCGCCGATCGCCAGATCCGTCACGTCAGCGCCGACCGCCGCGATTTCGCCTGCCGCCTCGTGACCCAGTACGGCGGGCAGGTTCACCGCCAACGCGCCCTCGATCGCTTCCAGATCGGTATGACATAAACTCGCGGCCCGCACCCGCACCAGCACATCGCCCGCGGCGAGCGGTCCGACCTCAAGCGTTTCGATCAGCATCGGCTCACCGGTACGGCGCAGCACGGCGGCGCGAGATGTCCACACGGCGCTTCCTCCTTCACCCGGCGGCGACGATTTTCCCGTCGACGATCCTCACCGTACGATCCATCCGTGCCGCGAGTTCCGGATTATGTGTTGCGATCAGCGCCGCCACACCGACCTCCCGGACCCGCGTCATCAATTCGGCGAACACCGTCGCGGCCGTTTCCACATCCAGATTGCCCGTCGGCTCATCCGCCAGCAATACCCTGGGCCTGTTCGCCAGAGCACGAGCGATCGCCACGCGCTGCTGCTCGCCACCCGAAAGTTTGCCCGGCAAATGACGCAGCCGTGCGCCAAGCCCGAACGCACCCAGCAACGCGGCGGCTCGCTTGTTGGCCTCGCCGCGAGAACGGCCGGCGATCATCTGCGGCAGCGCCACATTCTCGAGAGCGGTGAACTCAGGCAGCAAGTGATGAAACTGGTAAACGAACCCGATCGTGTCGCGGCGCACTGCGGTACGCGCGCTGTCGGGGAGGTTGCCGGCATCCTTGCCCTCGACCAGCACCGCGCCGCGATCCGGCCGGTCGAGCAAACCCGCGATGTGCAAAAGCGTCGATTTTCCCACGCCGGACGGCGCCACCAGGGCAACGATCTCGCCGGCGCTCAAAGTCAGATCGACGCCGCGCAGCACGCTGACCTCGTCCGCCTCGCCCCGATACGTCCGATACACGTCCCGCAGCGCCAATGGAGCGATATTTGGCCGGTCACTCATGCCGCAGCGCTTCCACCGGATCGGTCCGCGCCGCGCGCCAGCTCGGATAAACCGTCGCCAGCACCGACAGCACGAGGCCGAGCACCACGACCCGCACGACATCGCCCCAATCGATCGTGTTCGGCAACGTGCTCAACATGAAAACCGAGGCGTCGAACACCTGGCCGCCGGTGATATTCTCGATGACCCGCTGAATCGCGACGATGTTGCGGCAGATCAGCACGCCGATGATGGTTCCGAACACGGTCCCGGCGACGCCGACGAACGCACCGCACATCATGAAGATGCGCAGCACCGACCCGCTGCTGGCGCCGATCGTACGCAGCACCGCGATGTCGGCCCGTTTGTCCTTCACCAGCATGATCAGCGACGACACCACATTGAACGCCGCGACCAGAACGATCATGCCGAGCACGATGAACATCGTGTCCTTCTGCACCTGCAATACGCTGACCACCACATCGTTCGCGTGGCGCCAGTCGCGCACCAGCACCTCCCGCCCCTTCAGCAACGGCGGCAGCATGTTGGTGAGCTTGCCCACGTCATCCGGATCGTCCAGCCAGATTTCGATCTGCGTCACCCCGTTGGGCTTCTGAAAGAAAATCTGCGCCGCCTGCAACGGCAGAAACACCACCGACGTGTTGTAATCGTGCAACCCGGCGTCGAAGATCGCCACCACCTTATAAGCACGCACCCGAGGAATGGTGCCGAACGCCGTCGCCGCCCCCTCGGGCGAGATCAACGTGACCAGATCGCCAATCGCCACCCGATGCGATTCAGCGAAACCGACCCCAATGACGAGCGCGTTGTCACCTTTGAAATCATTCAGCCCGCCCGCGAGAATATTGTCGCTGATGCGATGCAGAGATCGCAAATCCTCCGGGCTGATCCCCCGGACAATGCCGCCCTGCGACGCATTCGACGACGTGGTCAGCAACACCTGCCCATCCAGTATCGGCAGCGCCGAACTCACCCCGCTCAGCACGCGGATCTGCTTTGTCAGGTCCTGGTAGTTATCGATTTGCTGGCCGGCGTAAGCCTCGATCGTGACATGGCCGTTCACGCCGAGGAAGCGCGACACAAGCTCGGTCTGAAAGCCGCTCATGACCGAGGTGACGACAATCAAGGTCGCCACGCCGAGCGCGATGCCGATCAGCGAAAAGATCGCGATGATCGAAACGAACCGCTCGCCTTTGCGTGCGCGCAGGTAACGGCCGGCGACGGCACGCTCGAATGCTCCGAACATGGATGCGATCAGGCTCGCCGGCCGGAAGTTTCCAACACTTTGGCCAGCGCGTCCTCGGGACTAAGTTCGACCCTCTCCCCAGTCGCCCGCCGCTTCAGTTCGACCTTGCCGGCAGCGGCACCGCGCGGACCAACGACGAGTTGCCACGGATGGCCCATCAAATCGGCGTCGTTGAACTTCACTCCCGCGCGATCCTCTCGATCGTCGTACAGCGCGTCTGACCCAAGCGCTTCATACAGGCGCGAGCACAATGCATCGCAGGCGCTGTCGCCGACTTTCAGGTTCAGGATGGCGGCACGGAACGGAGCGACGGCATCCGGCCAGATGATGCCGGCGTCATCATGGCTTGCCTCGATCACGGCGCCGACGAGCCGCGACACACCGATGCCGTAGCTGCCCATTTCGGGATTGACCTGCTTGCCATCGGGACTGGTAACCGTCGTGTTCATCGACTTCGTGTAATTCGTGCCGAAGTAAAAGATGTGGCCGACTTCGATCCCCCTGCCCTCTTTCTTGCGGGCATCCGGAACCTGTTGCCAGGCCGCGACGTCATGCTTCTCATCCGTCGCCGCGTACATGCTGGTCATCTGCGAGAAAAACGCCTCGAGTTCGGCCGGCTCTTCCGAGTTGATCCGGGACCCGACCCAGTCCATCGCCTCGAAATCGCTGTCATAGAACACCTGGCTCTCACCCGTCGGCGCGAGGATGATGAACTCATGGCTGAGGTCACCGCCGATCGGTCCGGTATCGGCCAGCATCGGAATCGCCTTCAACCCGATGCGCTGGAACGTCCGCATGTAAGCCAGCATCATCTTGCGATAGCTCACCACCGCGCCGGCCTGGTCGAGATCAAAGGAATACGCGTCCTTCATCAGGAATTCCCGTCCACGCATGACGCCGAAGCGCGGCCTCACCTCGTCACGGAATTTCCATTGAATGTGGTAAAGAATGCGCGGCAGCTCGCGGTAACTGCGCACCGACTGGCGGAACAGATCGGTGATCATCTCCTCATTCGTCGGCCCATACAGCATGTCGCGCTCATGGCGATCGCGGATGCGCAGCATCTCCGCGCCGTAATCGTCATAGCGCCCGCTTTCCCGCCATAACTCGGCCGGCTGGATCGTCGGCATCAGCAATTCCTGGCCGCCGATCGCGTCCTGTTCCTCGCGCACGATCCGCTCGATGTTGCGCAGCACCCGCAACCCCAACGGCAGCCACGCGTAAATGCCCGCCGAGGTCTGGCGCACGAGGCCCGCGCGCAACATCAGCCGGTGCGAGGCGATCTGTGCCTCGTTCGGTGTTTCCTTGATGGTCGGTATGAAGCCCTGAGACAGGCGCATCCTTGTATTCGATCCATTGGTTGCCGGTGTGGCGCGAAACCTAATCTGGGCCGCGCGCTTTGTCACACCGGCCCGCCAGTTGATCATCCGCCGGTCGATCAGATGTCGCATGAAGCCCCGGGCGCGGCAAATGCCCCAAGCAAGGTAAAAGACCGGTGTCGATCCATCGGTTCACGGTGTCGTGCGAAACCTAAGCTGAGTCGCATGTTTTGTCACACCGGCCCGCGGTTCGTCAGTAATCGGGAGGACGATCTCAGAACGGGACCGTATGGGAGATAAAAAAGACACAGCAATACTATGGTCAAACCGGGAACACGAAATTATTGTGCAATGCACAAGGAAATCACGTAATAAACGGCCAGATTTCGGCGAAATTGCGTTTGAAAGTTGGTGACAAAAGAATTGCACCTGGTTAACACAGTCTTGGCCCGTGCCTGGCGTTCGACGGGGCCAGGTTTGGGGAGGAAACGGCAACCGCCCGCCAGGCTGAGGATGATCTTTCCCTCGCCTGGCAGAGGCGGTTGTAGCTTGTTTGGGGCTACGCAGGCAGCGCCAGTCAGTGGTCTTTCGGTCCGGCAAAATAGCCATGGCGGAAGCTGATCCAGTCGCTCTCGATCAACGCGAACGCCGCAAGCCAGATCACGCATGCCACGATTGTCGTTATTCCAACCTTCATCCATATCCGTGGCCGCGCCGGTGCACCGCGCCAGCCGGAGACCTCGTCAGGCCG
>JBEKGV010000183.1:0-7258 GCA_050012615.1 Acetobacteraceae bacterium
GTTGCCGCTAAATATGGCGCCCGTGCGTCAGGAGTGGCGCGATCGCCGGTTGATGGCGTTGCTGGCACATATGGCCGGGCAGTCCGACCTCGGGTAGTTGCCGGCTGGGCGTAGTTGCCGGCTGGCAAAACCTGTCGGTTTACGCATATACTCGCTGGTAAGCGGCCCTGCTCAAGGAAACGGCCTGAATACGGAGAGTAAGAGAATGGCGATCAATATAAGGGCGGTTCAGAACGGATTTGTCGGTGAGGTCACCGGCGTCGATATTTGCCAACCACTTTCCAACGACGCTGTGGCTGCCATCGAGCGCGGCATGGACCAATACGCCGTGCTGACATTCCCGGACCAACCGCTGACGGACGAGCAGCAGGTCACGTTCACCTCCAATTTCGGTGAACTGGAGATCACTCTCGCCGGCCAGATGGCCAAACCCGAGGAGCGCAGATTTCAGCAGCTCGAACTCGGCGATATCTCCAACTATAACGGTGCCGATACGACGCGGCTACGCGCGCGTGACGATAAGCGCCGGATGTACGCTCTGGCGAACCGGCTGTGGCATTCGGATGCGTCATTCCGAGCGATCGGCGCCGGCTATACGTTACTGCATGCGCGCATCGTGCCGAGCCGAGGCGCGGACACTCAGTTCGCCGACATGCGCACCGCTTACGATGCTCTGAGGCCGGCGGAAAAGGCCGAGGTGGAAGATCTGATTTGCGAACACTCCATCGTTTTCTCCCGCGAGCAAATCGGTTTCGGCGACTACAATCCTGGGCATGAGGAACATCTTAAACCCGTTCCGCACAAGCTGGTGATCACGCACCCGAAGACCGGCCGCAAATCGCTGTATTTGTCGTCGCACATTGGCGGCATCGTCGGCTGGCCGGTGCCAGAGGCACGCGCCTTCATTCGCGACCTGACCGAACACGCGACGCAGCCTCAGTTCGTTTACAGTCACAAATGGAAGGTCGGCGACATGGTGATGTGGGACAACCGCACCGTGATGCATCGCGCGACGCGCTTCCGTGATCTGGAGGAAGTGCGCGATTTGCGCCGGACTTCGATCAAGGGCGCCGGGCTGGAAGTGAAGCACGCGCCGGCTATGGCGGCCGAGTAGCCCATGCCGATCGGCGTCCAAAAGCTGCATGACCTGTTCGTGGCGGAGGTCACCGGCGTCGACGTTTCGCTTCCCATCGCACCGAAGGATATCGCCGCGATCAAGGCCGCGATCGCGGAACATGCCGTCCTGGTGTTCCGCGATCAGCGCATAACCGACGACCAGCAACTCGCGTTCAGCCGTCACTTTGGTGACCTGGAGGAAACGCGCGGCACCGGCATCAGCAAGCCCGGCGAGCAGCGGCTGCACCCCGCGTTCGCCGACGTGTCCAACCTGGACACGGATAACACGGTGCTGGCGCGCGACAACCGCCGCCGATTGTACAGTCTCGGCAACATGATGTGGCACTCCGACAGCTCGTTCAAAGCGGTCCCGGCGACCTATTCGATACTGTCAGGCCGGGTCGTGGCGGAACACGGCGGAGAGACCGAATTCGCGGATATGCGGGCAGCGTATGACGCGCTCGATGATGCGACGAAAGCCGAGATCAGCGACCTGGTCTGCGAACATTCGCTGATCTGGTCGCGCGAAACGCTGGGATTTGACGACCTGACGCAGGCCGAACGGGCCACCATGCGGCCGGTACGACAGGTACTGACGCGGACCCATCCTGTCAGCGGTCGGAGATCGATCTATCTGGCCTCTCATATTGGAACGATCATCGGCTGGCCGGTACCCGAGGCGCGTGCCTTTATCCGCGATCTGACGGAACACGCGACCCAGCGCCAATTCGTCTATTCGCACAAATGGCGGCCGTTCGACCTCGTGATGTGGGACAATCGCTGCACGATGCATCGGGTCCGCCGGTATAATGCCGCCCTGGTTCGCGATATGCGGCGCACGACGGTCGCCGGTGTCGCGCCGACCGTTGCTCAGGAAACGATGGCGGCGGAATAGCCGCGCGGTCAGTGATCGACGGTCCGATCGACACCCGCCCGCCCCGTCGCGGATCGGTTCAGAACCCTCGTTTGGCCGGAATCTTGCTTGCCCCAGTGGCGCTGGCCGTTCAAATCTGTGAGTGTCCGGTTCGCTCGGCCGCCGCCGAGGGGTGCTTGCGCTAAAAGCTCAAAGAGCAGGGAGACAAAAATGATCACACGTCGAGTCGCCACAAGCTTGTTTGCCGCGACCGCGGTCACCGCCGGTGCCGGGATCCGCGCCGGTCATGCCGCCGACAAGGTCGTCAAGATCGGTGTCGACCTGTCGTTGACCGGGGCAGACGCACAGGAAGCGACCAAGGTGAAGGACGCGACTCAGATGGCGTTCGATGAAGCCAATACGAGAAATTTGGTTCCCGGCTACACGTTCGAACTGCTGATCCTGGACGACGGCACCGCGACCGCGGGCCAGTACGATCCGGCTCAGGCGGCGACCAACGCGCGCAGGATGGTCTCCGACTCCGACGTCGTCGGCGCCCTGGGCCCGGAGATGAGCGGTGCCGGCAAGGCGATGACGCCGATCCTCAGCCAGGGCGGGCTGGCCACGATCACCATGTCCTCGACCAACCCCGACATCACGAATCCGAAATTCGCCGCGCAGTACCGCCCGGCGGGTAAGCCGATCTATTTCCGCACGGTCACCACCGACGCCTTCCAGGGACCGAACATGGCGAACTTCTTCGCCGAGGTATTGAAGGTGAAGTCGGTCTTCGTACTGGACGACAGTGGCGCGTTCGGTGTCGGCGTGGCCGATAGCTTCCAGGCACAGGCTGAAAAGAAGGGCATCAAAGTACTGGGGCGCGACCGGCTCGACCCCAAGGCCGCCGACTACTCGGCGGTCCTGACCAAGATCAAGTCGCTGGACGCGGAAGGAATGTATTACGGCGGCGTTGCCCAGGCAGGGGTGAAACTCGCGAAGCAGGCGTATGACATCATCCCGAAGGTAACCAAGGGCGGACCGGACGGAATGACCACTTCCGATCTTCTCAGTGGCGCCGGGTTCCCCGCGGTGGAGGGTTGGTACACCTCGATCGCCGCGCCGCATCTGGTCGACGACGGCAAGGCCGCGAAGTTCGTCGCGGACTTCAAGAAGGAGTTCGGTACGGCACCGAGCGACTACTCGATCACCGCCTATGACGCGGCGCTGGTGATGATCGATGCGGTGAAGCGGTCCGCGGCCGCTGGCGGGGTGACGCGAGACGCGGTGCAGGCGGCGCTGATGACGACCAAACTGCCGACCATCCAGGGCACCGTTTCGTTCGATGCCAATGGCGACCTCGCCGACCGCACGGTCAGCGTGTTCCATATCGAGAAGGATCCGACCAAGCCGCTCGACGACGTCTCGGCGCAATACAAGTACATCGCGGTCGCGCCGCAATCCTGAAAAAGATATGACTTTCGCCGATCTCCTGCTGCAGCAGACGATCAACGGGTTAAGTCTGGGCGCGATGTACTCGTTGCTCGCGCTCGGCTTCACCCTGGTCTACGGCATCCTGGAGCTGATCAACTTCTCGCACTTCAACGTCTTCATGATCGGCAGCTTCGTCGCCCTGTGGACGCTGCAGATGTTTGGGCTGTCCGGTCAGGAAATCATCCTGGCCGGATTGCCGCTTGCCGGTGTGCTGCTGGTTGGCTTCGCGGTCACCATGGTGTTCTGCGGCGGCCTCGGTGTGGTGATCGAGCGGGTGACGCTGCGCCCCTTGCGCAACGTCAAAGGCCCAGCCGCGATGATCACCTCGATCGGCGTATCGTACATCCTGTTCAACGTCGTTCTGTTGACGGTCGGCGCTGACTCCAAAAACTTCCCGAACCCGCTGCCGGCGATCCGTTACCACATCGGCGGCGCGACGCTCGACTTCCGCGTTATTCTGATCTGGATCATCGCGTCGCTGTTGATGGGAGGGTTGTACCTGTTTGTCCAACGCTCCCGCCTAGGCAAGGCGATGCGGGCCACCGCGCAGGATCCGGAGGCGGCGCGGATGATGGGCGTCGACGTGGACAAGGTCGTCATCATCGCGTTCTTCCTCGGCTCCGCGCTGGCTGGGGCCGGCGGCATGATATTCGGGCTGTACTATAACTTCACCAGCTTCATCATCGGCTTCACCGCCGGCCTGCGCGCCTTCACCGCGGCCGTGCTCGGCGGCATCGGCAACGTGCCTGGCGCCATGGTGGGCGGCGTGCTGATTGGGTTGATCGAGGCGATGGGCGGCCAATTCATCGCCACCGCGTGGACCGACGTCATCATCTTCTCGATCCTGGTTCTGGTGCTTGTTTTCAAGCCGACCGGCCTGTTCGGCCGCCTGGCGCCTACCAGATCGTGAACCGACCAGATTCTGGGCCAAAGCATCAGGAGGCACGATAAACGCATGGCCAACGGTGCGACGGCCGCAACCGCTTTATCGTTTCTGGCGCGGCCGATCGCCCGGATCCCCGAGGCTCGCCGCGGCCAGGTCGGCATCGCGTTGCTAACCATCGCCGCGGTGGCGTTTCCGATTTTTATCGACAGCAACGATGCCGACGTCGACTCGATGGCCAACGCGGCGGCGTATGCGACCCTGGCTTTAGGCCTCAACATCGTGGTCGGGTTCGCCGGCCTGCTGGACCTCGGTTACGCAGCGTTTTTCGCCATTGGAGCATACACCTATGGCATCCTGACGGCCTACCAACTGCAGCCGCCATGGAGTTCGTTCTGGGACGTTTTCCAGTTTCTCGGGCTGGCGACGCCGGTGCCGGCCGATATCGGCGACGGTATGGTCGTGCATTTCACGCTGTCGTTCTGGTTGGCGCTGCCGCTGGCGGCAGCACTCGCGGCAGGCTTCGGCGTATTGTTTGGCGCCCCCACTCTCCGGTTGCGCGGCGACTACCTTGCCATCGTCACCCTGGGCTTTGGGGAAATCGTGCCGATCGTTGTGCGCAACTGGTCCGACCTGACCAATGGTGCCGCCGGCCTGAATGGCGTCGCCGCGCCGAAACTGTTCGGCTGGAGCTTTGGGGTCAATTCGGTACCGTATTATTACGTCGCCATCATCATGGTGGCCATGCTGATCTTCATCTCGATCAGATTGCGAGATTCGCGGATCGGCCGTGCCTGGATGGCGATCCGGGAGGATGAGATCGCCGCCGCCGCGATGGGCGTGGACCGCACGAAATTCAAGCTGCTGGCGTTCGCGATAGGCGCCGCGTTCGCCGGCATGACCGGCGTGTTCTATGTCGCCAAGCTGCAGACGGCGACGCCCGAGATGTTCGGCTTCCCGGTCTCGGTGATGATCCTGGTCATGGTCGTGTTCGGCGGTATCGGCAGCGTCTGGGGCGTCGTCCTCGGTGCGTTCATTCTGCAGTTGCTGCAATCCTGGTGGCTGCAGGACCTGACCCAATGGACCCACGCTCTGGGCCGGGTGACCGGCAGCACTCTGTTGCTGAAGGCCGATTTCGTCCAATCGATCGAGCTGATCTTCGGCATCATCCTGGTCGTCATGATGTTGTTCAGGCGACAAGGACTGATCCCCGCGACGCGCCCGCAGGCAGCGCTGAGTTTCGAGCAGCAGCATGCGGAAATCCAGCGCGGCGGCTTCACCGGCCTGAAGCTGCAAGGTCTGGGTGGCGCCGTGCGCACCGGCGCCGTCGCGCTGGAAATCAAAGGTGTCACGGTTCGCTTCGGCGGATTGACCGCGCTGAACGATGTCGAGATTACGGTTCCGAACGGAGGTGTCGTGGCTGTGATCGGGCCGAACGGATCCGGCAAGTCGACATTGTTCAACGTGATCACCGGACTGGTTGATGCCGAAGCCGGCTCGATCCGCTTCCATGGCGAGGAAGTGATCGGGCTGCCGCCGCATGAGATCCTCATGAAAGGCATCGCACGGACGTTTCAGAATTTGCGGTTGTTTCCCAATCTGACAGTGATGGAGAATGCTCTGATCGGGCAGCACGCGCGGCTGACGACGGGTGTGCTGCGGGCGATCCTACGTCCTCCCCGTACGCGCGCGGAGGAGGTCAAGGCGCGTGAATGGGCCATGGAAGTGTTCGCGATATTCGGCAACCGGCTGACCCCGCGGGTCGGGCAGATGGTTTCCGGGCTGTCCTATGCCAATCGGCGGCGTATCGAAATCGCCCGCGCTTTGGCCTCGCGGCCTCGGATCCTGTTGCTGGATGAGCCGACCGCCGGGATGAACCCGGCCGAGACTTTGGAACTGGCCGAGCAGATCAAAAGCCTGAATGAACTGGGGCTGACGGTGCTGTTGATCGAGCACAAGCTGGATGTCGTCACGACATTGGCCGACATGGTCTACGTGCTGGACCACGGCGATGTCATCGCGAAAGGCACGCCTTCCGAAGTGCGGCGGGACGAGGAAGTGTTGCGTGCATATCTCGGGAGAAATGCCCAGTCGGCGGCGGCGGGGATGACGGATGTTGCTTGAATTCAGGCACGTCGATACCCACTACGGCGACCTGCACGTACTTAAGGACGTCAACTACGCGATCGAGCCAGGCGAGATCGTCGCGCTGCTGGGAGGCAACGCGTCGGGAAAATCCACCACGATGAAGACGATCATGGGGGTGGTTATCCCAACGCGCGGCCAGGTGATCTACGACGGCGCGCCGATCGAGCGGTTGGCCACCGCGGAGCGGGTGCGTCGCGGCATCGCCCCGGTGCTGGAGGCGCGGCGATTGTTCCCCCGGATGACGGTGTTCGAGAACCTGGAAATGGGCGCCTATCTCCGCAAGCGGGGCGCTGAATTCGACCAGGACCTCGACCGGGTTTATTCGCTGTTTCCCCGGGTGAAGGAACGCCACGGTCAGATCGCCGGCACTCTGTCGGGCGGAGAACAGCAGATGGTGGCGATGGGTAGGGCACTGATGGCGCGGCCTCGGCTGTTGTGCATGGATGAGCCGTCGATGGGTCTGTCGCCGATTTTCGTCGAGCAAACCTTCGACATCATCCAGGAGATCAACCGGCAGGGCACCACGATCTTCATGGTGGAGCAGAATGCGAACATGGCGCTGTCGATCGCACACCGCGCCTATGTGTTGCAGACCGGGCAGGTCGTCCTGTCCGGCACCGCGGAGGAACTGAGGCGGAACCCCATGATTCGTGAGGCCTATCTGGGCGAATTGCAGGTGCCGACGTGAGGGCTGACCCGCGCATCTATCGGGCGTATAATTGGGTAAGAATTGACGTTCAGAGGTGAGCAAAAGATGATCATCAACC
>JBEKGV010000184.1:0-7250 GCA_050012615.1 Acetobacteraceae bacterium
GACATCGCAGCCGGCCCGCGCCAGGAAGCACGCCGAGGCCTTGCCCATCCCCTGGCCGCCACCGATGATCAGCGCCTTCCTGCCGGCGAGGCCGAACAGCGATGTTTCCTCGGTCATGGATTTCCTCCGATATTCCGCTAACGGTAACCCGGTTCCGGGGCGTGAGGGAATGCCGATCCGGGCGCTATCGACACCGAAGCTACCGGACGGTAGGGTTTGGCCGTTGTCAGTAGGCCCCGTCATAACAGGAGTTTGACCCATGAGCCAGTCGCGGCAGACCGAAATCAACGCGCCAAATTTGTGGCGTTTGGAAACCCCCGGCCATACCGGGTGGGCTCGGACAGCGCGCGCCGGCGACCCGAACAAATACTTCATGGTTTCCACCGACTCGCACGCCAACGAACCCGCCGATTTATGGGTGACGCGGATCGATGCGAAATACCGGGAGCGTGTGCCGCGCATCATTACCGACGAACAAGGCGTGCAGTGGCGCTACTGCGAGGGCTATCGCCCGGACCGCGTGCGCGTCATGAGCTTCGAGGGCGAGGACTGGTTGCGCCAGCAATCCGGTGCCGACGTTCAGGAGCGGATCCGAGACAATCGTGCTGACGGGGTCGATGTCGAGATCATTTTTCCCAATAAGGGCCTCGCTATGTGGGCGACGCCCGATCCGGTGTTCGCCAACGCGCAGTGCAAAGTCTGGAACGAATGGGCGTGGGAGCAATATGGGCCGTATCCAGAAGCGATGCTGCCCGCCGCCGCGATCGCGACGGGCGATTTCGATGGCGCGATGGCCGAGATCGCACGCGTAGCGGCAGTCGGGTTCCGCGCGTTGACCCTGCCCTGCAAGCCAATTTGGGGTGGGCACGACGTCGATCACGTCAATTACAACCTGCCTCACTTCGACAAGATGTGGGCGCTGATCCAGGAGTGCGATCTGCCGATCACGTTCCATGTCTCGACCGGCCGCGACCCGCGGGCGTCACGCGGCAATGGTGGCGCGGTGATCAATTATGTCACTCATTCGTTATCGCCAACGATCGAACCGGTCGCCAACCTGTGCGCCTCCGGCGTGCTGGAACGCTTCCCGAAACTGCGTTTCGCCACGGTCGAGGCCGGGATTGGCTGGGTGCCCTGGCTGCTCGACGCGATGGATGAGGCATTTCGAAAACACCACATGTGGGTGCGGCCGAAGTTGCAGGGTTTGCCCAGTGATTATTACCGGGCGCATGGGTTCGCCACGTTTCAAGAAGATCCGTCTGGCCTCTATTTGGCGGAACGCTTCAACCTCATGGACAATTTCTGCTGGGCGAACGACTATCCGCATCACGAGGGCACCTGGCCGCACTCGGCGGAGGCGATCGAACGGACCATGCCGATGTTGAGCGATGCGCAGCGGGCGAAAATCCTCGGGCTGAACGCGGCGCGGCTGTTCAGGCTGGACGTGCCGAAGCATCAGCAACTCGCGGTATCATAAAGGGAGAAGGACCAATGGCTGGTAATGGACAGGCGATCATCGAACTCGATGCCAAACGCATGGCGGCGTCGGTCGCACAAGACTATGACACGTTGAACCAGTTGATCGCGGACGAACTGATTTACACGCATTCATCGGCTCGGATGGACACCAAGGCGTCGCTGCTCGGAAACATGAAGTCAGAGTCGACGGTTTATACCGGGATGACGCCGTCGGAAGTCGTGGCGCAGGACCTCGGCGATGCGGTCGTGCTGACCGGCGTTTGTGCGATCAGCGTGATGTCCGGCGGCAAGCCGAACTCGTTCAAGGTGCGCTTTATCGATGTCTATGCCAAACGCGCAGCGGGCTGGCAGATGGTGACCTGGCAGTCGACTCGTTTGGTGGACTGAATTTTTCCGAGTGCGTCGCGACCGGGATGATCCCTTGGGGAGGTCCCGGCCGCGACGTCAGGTCGAGGCGACACGATGCCCGATGATCTTTACGACCGCGACATCCTGGAATGGTCGGAGCGCCAGGCGGCGGCGCTACGCGACATCGCCAGCGATGAAAAGCATGGAGACGTGGACTGGCCTCGCGTCATCGAGGAAATTCAAGGCGTCGGCACGGCCCAACTCAACGACGTCAGAGGCATCATTCGACAGGCGATGATGGCGCTGCTGGTGATTCATCTGGACTGGAAGAACCTGGCGCGGCCCGACAGGATATTGGAACTCGCCTGCCTGTTGGACGATGCGGGCGAACAGTTCACCCCGTCGATGAAGCAACGTATTGATCTGAACACGATGTGGCATCGTTTACGCGAGCGAACCATCCGGAACTCGTCCGACGATCCGCGCTGCCGCGCCTTGCCCGAGCATTGTCCGTGGACGCTGGAGGCATTGCTGGCCAACGATCATGACGCGCTCCTCGTGGCTCTGGCCGGTTGGCCCGTCGCGCCCGCCACACTAACATTATCATAGCGGAACCACGCACATGGCCGAACGCACCCTCCGCGGCAAGACCGCGATCGCCGGCATCGGCGAGACGACCTACTACAAACACGGTCAATCCCCCGACAGCGAGTTCAAACTCGCTCTCGAGGCGATCGTCAAAGCGTGCGAGGACGCCGGCATCAGTCCGCATGACGTCGACGGGTTCGCCTCCTATGGCAACGACCGCTCCGACGGGCCACGGCTCGCCTCCGCGCTTGGCATAAAAGAGCTGCGGTTCTCCAACATGTTCTGGGGCGGCGGTGGAGGCGGCGTTTGCGGCGCGGTCGGCAATGCATCGGCAGCCGTCGCAACCGGCATGGCCGATTGCGTGGTCGCTTTCCGCTCGCTGGCGCAAGGCCAATATGCACGATATGGGCGCAGTTCAGCGGCCAGCGCGGTTGGCGGGGACGATGCGTTTCTGTTCCCTTATGGCGTCATGTCGCCGGCGCAGCGTTTCGCCATGAAGGTCACGCGCTTCATGCACGAGACCGGCATCAGGCAGGAGGCGCTGAGGGCGATCTCGCTCGCCTGCTACCACCACGCGCAGAACAACCCAAACGCAGTGATGCGGGGACGTAAGCTCGATGAGGCGAAATACGACGCATCGCGCTGGATCATCGAACCGTTCTTTCACCTGTACGATTGCTGTCAGGAAAATGATGGCGCTGCCGCAGTCGTTGTCGTGCCGGCGGAACAGGCCAGAGACTCGCGGCATAAGCCAACCTTTCTGCTCGCCTGCGGCCAGGGGTGCGACCATCGCAGCGCGGCGCCTGTGCACAACATGCCTAATTATCCTAGCTCGCACTTTCGTCAGATCGCGCCAAGACTTTATGACATGGCGCAGTTGAAGCCCGCCGACATGGGCATCGTGCAGTGCTATGAAAATTTCACCGGCGGCGTGTTGATGAGCCTCGTCGAGCACGATCTGGTGAAGGCCGAGGCAGCCAACGAATTCCTCGTCAAGGAAAACCTGATCGCGCCGACCGGCAAAATGCCGCTGAACACCAGCGGCGGTAACCTCGCCGAGTGCTATATGCATGGGCTGGAGTTGGTGATCGAAGCGGTTCGCCAGATCCGCGGCACGGCGATCAATCAGGTGAAACGAAACGACGCCGCGATCATTATCGGCGGCCCGATGGTGACGCCAGTGAGTTCCATCATTCTCGGTTCGGAGGCGACGCTATGAGCAGCACCTATCTTCCGAACGGCCTTCCGACCCCATCCTCCGCGCCCGATGGGCTCGCCGCGCCCTACTGGGAAGGTACGCGTCAGGGCAAGCTGCGCATTCAAAAATGCAGCGGCTGCGGCGCGTGGCAATGGGGGCCGGAGTGGATTTGCCATCGCTGCCACTCGTTCGAGCTGTCATGGCATGAGATCAACGGCAAAGGCAGGATTTACTCCTACCAGCGACCACACCACCCGGTGCACACGGCGCTCAATGGGCATGGTCCGTATATCGTGGTGCTGGTTGAACTGCCCGACTACGGCAACATCCGGATGGTCGGAAACCTGCTGGGCGATTCCACACAAATCGTGACGATCGGCGCCCCGGTTGAAGCGGTGTTTGAACCGCACGACAACGCTGATCCGCCGTTCACGCTGGTCCAGTGGCGGGTTGTCTGATTACGCCCCTTTTGGTCCCGCCCCTTTGGTCACATCCCTTTGGGCACGAACATATAGCCGACGCCCCGGACAGTACGGATCGCCTCGGGGTGGGTTGAATCCCGTTCGATCTTGCGCCGCAGCCGAGCGATCCGCAGATCGATGGCGCGGTCGAACGCCTCCGCTTCCCGGTGGCTGGTGACCTCCAGCAGCCAGTCGCGCGCCAACGGACGGTTCGGGTTCTCCACGAACAGTTTCAGCAGATTGTATTCGCCGGGCGCCAACCGTTCTTCCGCGCCATCCGTATCGAGCAGAAGTCGCCGCTCGAGGTCCAGCACCCTGCGCCCCATGGTGACCTTCGGACCGCCAAAATCGGCCAGGGCGGCAGAGGACGCCCGGCGCAGCACGCTTTTCACCCGCGCCAGCAACTCCCTGGGTTCGAACGGCTTGGTGACGTAATCATCCGCACCCGCCTCCAAACCCGCGACCCGATCAATCGTGTCGCACGAAGCTGAAACCATGATCACGCCCACTCCCGGGCACGCTTCGCGCACCACTCTGATCAGGCTGAACCCGTCCTCTCCGGGCAGCCCAACATCGAGCAGGACCAACGACGGCGCATCTCGCTGAATCTCGCGACGGAGGGCCTGACCATCGGCGACACCGGTGACCCGCATCGCCTGTCGGCTGAGGTACTGCACCAGCAATTGACGCTGCGCGACGTCATCCTCGACCACGATGATGTGGGGCGACGCCGTCATCATGATCGTTGAGCTGATATTGTCATGGGACAGTAAAGAAACAACCATAGGTTGCATGAGACACTGCGGACTCAGCCGCGGAAATTTCTGAAGCGCGTAATACCGATCGCCGACTTGATCGAACTATCCTCACGGTCACCCACCACGTCATCCTCCCAGCCAGGCCGGGGGACCTACCGCGGCAGCCTGCAGCGATACATGGCCGGCTCGGTGCCCGGCCATGATGGTGAGCAACGCATTTTGGGCGGCCGGTAAAATGGCGAATTTGGCCCGGCCAACGCGCGGAGATCAATCCAGCGATCACGGCGTCGTCCAGTATTGAGCGGTCCACGCCGTAATGACAGGCTCGCGTATCCGCGTCGGGCGGTTCGGACACAGGTGTGTCATGTTTGTAATACCGTCACGATTCCCTCTGACACGATACAAACGATACGTTCGCGCCATCAGGGCGATACGCTGACACAGGATGATCAACCAAGCGTTGACAAATACGTCACTCACAGCGCGATATGCAGGGTCGAGAGAATGGCCCCAATTGGTCATTACTTCACGGGCCGCTACTGATTCGCGCAACCGTCAAATGACCGCCGGGACGGATAATCTGGTTGGGTGTCGACAAAATCCGCCGCTTCGGATGACGAGGGTCTGGGGATAGACAATGACAAGGGGCTTGACGGCGTCCTTCGGGACGCAATCGCGACGATTGGACGCGCCAAACCTGGATGAAGCGCGGGAGCGGGAGTTGCTTGTTCGTGTGCGCTCCTCCCATGGCGCCGACAGCCAGGCTGCGCTGACCGAACTTTGGATGAGTCACGGTAAGCTCGTCGCCGCGATCGCGGCGAAATACCGGCGTTCCGACATCGACCACGAAGACCTCATCAACGCCGGGCATTTAGGCCTGCACACGGCGATCATGCGGTTCGACACGGATCGCTTCGATACCAGGCTATCGGCTTATGCGGCGGTCTGGATCCGCTGGTACGTCAATGACTACATCCGCCGGAACTCGGGACCCGTGCGGCTCCCGGAATCCAAAGCGCACCGCCAGTTGGCGCAATCCGGCAGCCGGCTGTTGATCGAGGCCCGCAAAGCGTGCGAGCGGGAGGGTGTCGATCCCAGAGACAGTGAATTGCATGAACGGATTGGCCGCAGGGTTGGCCTCAGCGCCGACGAGGTGGCCCAAGGCCTGCGCCTGATCCACGGCGCGCAAACGAGCCTGAACGCCCAGGATGACAATGAAGGATACGAGTTGAGCCTGCGCGATGATGCGGCTCCGACAGCGGATGACATCCACGAGCGGATGGACCACGAGCGGTTGCGGCGGCGGATCATGACGCTGGCGAACGAAGTATTGGGCGAGCGAGAACGCCAGATCTTCCTCGCGCGGTCCATGGCCAACAGCGACCAGGTACCGTCACTTGAGGCATTCGCCGTAAAGTTCGGCGTCACCACCACCCGTGTTCATCAAATCGAGGTCAGCGCCCGGCGCAAAATCGCGGTGGCGTTGGCGGCATCGGGTTATGCCAATGTCACCGGTGACGACGTCGTCGCTCATCTGTCTCAGATCCGCGCCCGCCGCGCGGCGAACCGGGACTCGATCGATACGTCTCCCGAAAAGCCGCTCGAATTGCTCGCGGTCGCGCGTTGACTGCCGACGTTCAGGCACGGTCATGCGCTTGGCCGGCGCGTTCCCGAATGCGCCCACGCGGTTGATATGACCGTCGGTGCCTTTGCATCGTCGGGTCCAGGGGCGCGCGGCATCCCGGCGATCGACCGTTCCGTTCTCGGCGAATGGCTGGCCGGCGATGATACCGCGATCGATGAATTGCTCGCCGTGTTTCGCGACAGCGTCTTTGCCGAACAGGAGCGAATGCAGGACGCATTGGGCCTTGGCGACCTGAACGCATATGCCGACGCAGCCCATCGGTTGCGTGGCGCGGCTTTGTCCATGGGAGCACGCGCGCTGGCCGAGGTCTCCGGCACCCTTACCGCGGCGGCCCAGGCGCGGGATGAGACGGCATGCCGCAATGGGCTGTCAGTGTTGGGAACACACGTCTGCCTGGTGGCGGCCGAGATTCCCGTGCCAAGGACCGGCGGTCAGTCCCAGGAACGTGCCTAAGAAACGACATGTGGCGGACATCCGCCGCCGCTTGAGTAATTGAAACCAATAGTGATAATGCGATCGGGTTGAGCCGGGTCGAATTTTTGCAAGGCAGGCTCACCGCCTCGCACGTTTCTCAATATTTCAGTTGAATCATCATACATGAAATTCCTGGAGGCCCTTCATGCCGGTGATGCCATGACCGTCGAAGCGAAAACTCCTCGTGGTCCTGGGGTAGAACCGGTCGACGGTCTCGATAGTTCGACCGTATCACCGGATGTGGTGATCCGGCTCGTCGGCGGGGGGGGCCGTTTATGGTTCATTTGCGCCCTGCTCGT
>JBEKGV010000185.1:0-7248 GCA_050012615.1 Acetobacteraceae bacterium
TCGAGGATGACCGCGCCCTTCACCCCCTGCCGGACCGCGTCGACACAACACTCCACCTTCGGAATCATGCCGTCGGTGATCGTTCCGTCAGCAATTCGATCCTCTACCTCGGTCAAGGTCAGCGTGTGGATGAGGTTCTTCTGCTTGTCCAACACCCCGGTTACGTCGGTCAGCATCAGCAACCGCTCGGCGTGCAGCGCGCCGGCTACTGCGGAGGCCACCGTGTCGGCGTTGATATTATAGGTCTGACCGTCGGCATCCACGCCAACCGGAGCGATCACCGGCACCAGTCCGCCGCCGGTCAAAGCATGAATCACCCGGACGTCGACCGCGGCTGGCTCACCCACGAAGCCAAGGTCCAGCGCCCGCTCGATGTGGCTATCGGGGTCCACTTTGGTTCGGGTCAGCTTGCGGGCGCGGATCATGCCGCCGTCCTTGCCGCTGACGCCCACCGCCATCGCCCCTGCCTGGGTGATCAGCCCGGCGACGTATTTGTTCACGGTGCCGGCCAGCACCATCTCCACGACCTCGACCATGGCCGCATCGGTTACTCGCAGCCCGTCGATGAAGGTGGACTGGATCGCGAGCCGCTTCAGCATCGCGTTGATCTGCGGTCCGCCGCCATGCACCACGACCGGGTTGATGCCGACTTGCTTCAGCAGCGCGATGTCGCGGCCGAACTCAATGGCGAGGTGTTCCTCGCCCATCGCGTGTCCACCGTATTTCACCACCACGGTGGCGCCGGCGTAGCGCCGCAGGTAGGGCAGTGCCTGCGCCAGGACACGGGCCCGCTCGGTGGCGGCGGAGATCTCGGAAGGTGACACGGTGTTCATCCCGCGCAACTAGAGCGGCGCGGCAATTTCGGTCAAGGCAGGGCCGGTCAGGAGCGCAGCAGACTCATGAAAATCATCAGCAGGAGCAGCGTAGCGCCCTGCAGCAGGACCCGGTAGCGCATCAGTTTGTTTGACGTTGCGCCGCTGTTTCCACGCACCATTCCGATCATTCCGGCGAACAGCACGCCCACGGTGGCTAGCATCAGCAGGCCAATAGCGATGGATGCGAATGTGTGCATGAACCGACGATACACCGAACCGCGAGCCGGTTCATCCCCCGATTAACCAACGCACCTGGGGCGGCGTTCCCGTCGTCAGAGCACCATGATTGACCGGCGCGGCCGGTTCGTGGTCGCTGCCGCCCCATGCTTCGTCACCGATTCTGGCTGATGCTGATCGTTGCCCTGGCAATTCTTTCGCCGGAAGCAGTGCATTCTCAGCAAAAGCCCGCCCCGCCGGCCACAGGCTCCGCCTCGCCAGCCGCTCCCCCGCAGGCAGCGCCCGCCCTTGGCACTCTCACGCCTGAGCAGGCCCGCGCCGCCCTGGACACCCTGAATGACCCCAAGAAGCGCGCCGCCTTCGCCGCGACGCTCGACGCGCTGGTCAGGACCCAGCCTGAGGCGGCGCCCTCGGCCGCACCTGCCCAGCCTGCCGCGGCCGCCGACACAAGCGCGACGCCGCCAACCCAGGGCATCGCCATCCAGCTCGAGCCCAACAGCCTTGGCGCCCAGGTCCTGCTGTCGGTGTCGGCGTTTCTGAACACCATCGCCAGGGATCTGCCGCGAGCACTCAAGACGGTGCAAAGCGTACCGCTGCTTTGGGCCTGGATGGTCGTGATGGTCACCAACCCTCTGGGCCAGGAATTGCTGGCCGACGCGGCATGGCGGCTGGCGGCGACCCTGATCGTCGCGGGGGTCTTCGCGCTGACTTTGCGCTATCTCCTCCGCCGGCCGATGGCCCGTGTACTCAATTTGGGCGATCGCCAAACAGTATCAGCCGCCGAGGAGGACGAAGATCACGAGTCTCGTGCCGAACTCGGCGCGATCGAGGCGCCGGTGCGGTACCCCGGCCTCAAGGGCGCCGGGAGGCGGTTAGGCCTGGGGTTGGCACGATTCGCACTGCAGATAGTGCCTGTACTGGGTCTGCTTCTCGCCGGGCACGCGATGGCTGGGTCAAGTCTGGGAGGCCAGCCCGGTACTCGCCTGATCATCCTGGCGGTACTGGACGCGATCGCCGGGTGCCAGGCGCTGCTGGCGGTGCTGACCTTGTTGTTCATGCCCGATCCGCCGGGGCTCAAACTGCTTTCGATGCGCCCCTCGGCCGGGGCGTATCTGATGCGATGGGGGCGGCGGCTGATCCTGATCGCCGTGCCTGGCTATACGATCGGCGAAGTCGGGCTGTTGCTCGGCCTGTCCCCGCTGGCGCATGGGGCGCTGCAGAAGGCGGTGGGGCTGGCATTGACCGTGTGCCTCGCGATCATCGTTGTGCAGCGGCGGCGCCAGGTGCGGCGATGGCTCAGTGCTCCGCCCGAGGCCACTGGCGTTGTGGCCCAGATTCGCAACCGGTTGGCGCGGGTCTGGCATTGGCTCGCGCTGCTCCTGCTGGTTGCGAGTTGGCTGACCTGGACGCTGCGATCGCCAGATGCGATGGCGCGGATCGTCTGGTACTTCGGGACAACGGTTTTCGTCCTGATCGTCGCGTCTATCGCTCGGCTGGCGGTGACCGCTCTACTCGCGCCGTTGCAGCCAGGGGCGCTGGCGGAAGCCAGCGACGACCTGACGTCGACAGCGGGGCAATCCATCCGGATCAGGCTGAGCGTCTATCACGGGGCGCTGAGGCGAATCGCCGGGCTGCTGATCGGTCTGGTCGCGCTGTTGGGGCTGTTGCAGTTTTACGGTCTCGGCGGTCTCTCCTGGCTGATGGACAGCGTGGTCGGCCATCGCATCACATCGGGGATATGCACGCTCGCGGTGACGATCGGCCTCGCGTTCGTGGTGTGGGAGGGCGTCAATATCCTCATCCAAATACATTTGGGGTCGCTGCGCCGAGACGCACAGGTCGCCCGCCTGGCCAGGCTGAGGACCTTACTGCCGCTCATCCGGACCACAGTCGCGATCACCGTTGCCGTCGTCGCGGGGTTGATGGTGCTGAGCGAGATCGGCGTGAATATCGCGCCTTTGCTGGCCGGTGCCGGGATCGTCGGTGTGGCGATCGGTTTCGGCTCGCAAAAGCTGGTCCAGGACGTCATCACCGGCGTGTTCCTGTTGCTGGAGAACACGATGCAGGTCGGCGACGTCGTGAAGGTCGGCGATCAGTCCGGGCTTGTCGAAAGTCTGTCGGTGAGGACGATCCGGCTGCGCACCGAGGACGGATCGGTCGTGGTCATTCCGTTCAGCGCGGTGACGACCGTGATCAATATGACCCGCGACTACAGCCGGGCGGTCATCACGGTCAACGTATCGGCCGACGAGGATGTCGATGGCGTCGTCGATACGATGCGGGAGATCGTGTGCACCATGCGCGAAGAAGAGGCGTGGAGTGCGATCATCCTGGACGAGTTGGAGGTGTGGGGCCTCGACCGGTTCACCGACACCGCGCTGCAGATCAAGTGCCGGATCATGTGCACTCCGTTCGGCCGCTGGTCGGTTGGCCGCGAGTTCAACCGACGGCTGAAGCTACGCTTCCAAATGGTGGGGATCGCGACGCAGTTCTCCGCCCTCAAGTTGATGTTGCCCGCGCCCGCGGAACACCATACGGGAGAGCAGGCCGATCTGCCGCTTGAACCGATGCCGGCCGTTTCAGCGGCGCAGTGAGGACCAACCCTGTCGGCGTCAACGGCGCGGGCCCAGAAGCGCCTGCTGGGTTAGCCGATTGCGCTCGTTCAACGCCTCCGCCAGCCGGGCCATGATCCGTTGTTCGGCCTCCGGCGACGCGAGTTCGTGATCCTCGGGCGGGAGCGTGATGGTATCGAGGCCGTCGGTGACCTCGGCGATGGCTGCGTTCCGCGCGGCGGGGTCGGCCACGAACCAATGCCCGGCATGCTCCAGCGTCAGCGGAGCGGACGTCTGAAGCTCGGCTTCCGACGGTGTCAGCAGAATGGCGAACCTGGCGCCGCGCAATGCCGCGATGTCGTGCATGTGGCGGAACAGGGCTCGGGTTAGTTCGATACCGTATTTCACGCGCGCTGGTCTCGGGGTCAGCCAGATCGCCCAGGGAGTCCGTTGCTGCTCCAACAGATCGTCTACGTGCGATACTGTCTCGATGCCTTTCGCCGGGCTGTCGGTGCCCGGGTCGGGTTTGGGCAGCACCGAAGCCCAGTTGCGATCGGGATCGATGATCAGTGGCCTCAGCAAGGCCCAGATTTTTCCTCTATAGAGCGGTTGACCGATCTCCTCGGTTGGACCGCGAATGTCCTTGCCAAACAGCGCGAAGGTTGGTTTTACCGCTGTTTGGCCAGGCCTCGGATGCCCGGAACGAAACATATTCGCGGGCACGTCGTCGGCGATCGATACCCAGGCGATGACGAGATCGGCGCGCTCGTGCGCGAAGTAGTTTTTTAGCGCGAGGTATTCTTGATCCTGGCTATAGCCGGTGCTGCCCAAAGTGATCACGCGAACGTTTGGATTGTATGGCCGAAGGGCGCGTTCGAATGTTGCGTCCAGCGTTTCATCCGCCGGGCATGAAAGACACTCCACGCCGCCGGCCCCCGTCAGGACGACCACGAAATCGTTAGGGCCACGCGGCCGCGTGGCCTGCCCCCGCCAGCCGAACTGGTTGATCGGTCCACCTTTCGCCGTGGTGCGCCACCCGCTGGCGATCGGGCGCGGCCAGTTCATGTATCGCATCGCGAGCTCGATGGTGGCGACGCAGAGGCCGATCATCACGATCGCGAATATGTTTCGCATGGCAGAGCTGTTGGAGCGTTCGGCCAACGGTTCCAGAACTCCGTGCTATCGAGACAGCATGCGATGGTTGACGTCTGACATCACAGTGAGCAGAAGCCGAGTGTACCGCTGGCGATTTCGAACCTTACGTTCGGCGGGGGTTACAAATTTATTTCAGTCAGGTATTGTTAATCGATTGATCCTGAGCTTGCCGCGTGGCTATTGGCGTTGCAGCCGGTCGCCATTCGTCAGGATCGCCTGTGCCAGTTCCGCCGCTGGGCCGCGGACCGCCGGGCGTGCTGTTTGCACCACGAACTCCACGTCGCCTGGCGTCGGCAAACGGGCCGCTGAAGGCAGCTCCATCAGACCATCCGGCATCAACCCCTGCGCGTGCAGGGTGATCCCAAGCCCAGCGAGAGCAGCGGCACGGAGCCCGCTCAGGCTGCCGCTGGTGCAGACGATCCTCCAGGGCCGTCCGACCCGCTCAAGCGCCTCCAGCGCGATGGAGCGGGTGAGGCTGGGCGGCGTGTACAGGATAAGCGGCACTGGCTTCGCAGGGTCGGGACGCGTACCTGGCGCTCCAATCCAGGCCAACCGGTCGCGCCATACCAGCCGCCCTCGCGCGTCGCCGGCCCGGCGTTTGGCGAGCACCAAATCGAGTTCTCCGGCATCCATCCGCTCGTACAGAGTGGCGCTGAGCCCCACCGTCAGTTCGAGGTCGACCAGTGCGTGGCGGCGGACGAAATCGCGCAGCAGCTCCGGGAGCCGCGAACTGACGAAGTCCTCCGAGGTGCCGAACCGTACGCGTCCGCGGACCTGCGAGCCCGCGAAGTAATCCCGCGCCCGGGCGTTCGCCTCCAGGATCGATTGGGCGAACCCGGCCATGGCCTCCCCGTCGGCGGTCGGAACGACGGAGTGGGTGTCGCGCACGAACAGGCGCCGCCCGGATTCCTGCTCCAGTTTGCTGATGTGCTGGCTGACGGTCGATTGCCGCAGACCGAGACGGCGTCCGGCTTCGGTGAAGTTGCGGGTCTGCGCGACGGCGAGGAAGGATTCGAGTTGCACGGGATCAAGCATGGCGGGCCCTGTTATCATAATTTATGATGACAATAACAGGTATCAACGTGGTTCACAATCACCCCGGGTGCGCGCATTCTTTGCGCGTGACGCCACGCAGGATGCGTCACGGAAGGATTGCCGCCATGAGCCCGAAGGCACTGCTCTCAAGACTGAACATCGACCCTTACATCGTGGCGATCGTCGGGATGGTCGGGCTGGGTTCTCTCATGCCGGTGCACGGCGAGGGGGCGGTCGCCGCCGGCCACGCGACTCAGGCTGCCATCGCGTTGCTTTTCTTCCTGCACGGGGCGAAGCTCGAGCCTCGGACGGCCTTGGCTGGTGCACGGCACTGGCGGCTGCACATCCTTGTGCTGATGTCAACCTTTGTGCTCTTCCCGCTGCTTGGGCTGACCGCGCGTGCCGTGGCTCCGAACCTGCTGCCGCCGGTGATGTGGATTGGTCTGCTGCTGCTGTGCGTGCTGCCGTCCACCGTGCAGTCGTCCATCGCGTTCACCTCTATCGCGCGAGGCAACGTGCCGGCGGCACTGTGCGCGGCGACCGCGTCCAACCTTCTGGGCATCGCGTTGACGCCTTTGTTAGCGGGGTTGCTGTTGCACTCGCGCGGCGGATTTTCCGCCGATGCGGTGGGCGATATCGTGATGCAGTTGCTGCTGCCGTTCCTGGCCGGCCAACTCGCGCGCCCCTGGATCGGCGATTGGGCCGCTCGGAACCCGACGCTCCTGGGCCTGGTGGATCGCGGCTCGATCCTGCTGGTGGTCTTCGTGGCATTCAGCGAGGGCATGACCCAGGGCATCTGGCACCAGGTCGACATCGCGAGCCTCGGTATTTTGCTCGCGGTCGACGCCGCGCTGCTGGCAGCGGTACTGGGCCTGACAACTTTCGCCAGCCGAGTACTGGGCTTCTCTCGTCAGGACGAGATCGCGATTGTGTTCTGTGGCTCCAAGAAGAGCCTGGCGAGCGGACTGCCGATGGCGACCATATTGTTCGCGGGGCAGTCGGCGGCACTGATCGTGCTGCCGCTGATGCTGTTCCATCAAATCCAGTTGATGGCTTGTGCCGCGTTGGCACGGCGGTATGTGGCGCGGGCGCAGACCGCCGCGGGAGTAGCTCAGTCCGCGGTGCGGGCAGGCTGATCGCTGGAAGAGCCTGTGAACGCCGTTCCGCTGGAGCGCGACTCTGTATCCCAGTAGATCGCCGGGTACTTCGCGCCGGTTGAGCGTTTGTTAACACATCCACGCCTACCGTCTCGGAACGTGTTGTGTCGCAGCGTTCGCGGGCAGGTGAAGAATGTCGCTACCTCGGCCAGGTATCCGCTCCCGCATCTATGGCGGCATGGGGGTCCTCGTCATCCTTGGCCTGATTCTCGCCAGCCAGGGAATCCGCCAATTCACCGCGATCGATAGTCAGGTCGCGCGAATGAGCTATCTGTCGGATATCAACACGCGCGCGTC
>JBEKGV010000186.1:0-7818 GCA_050012615.1 Acetobacteraceae bacterium
CCCGCGCCCGGGGCGCGGCGATCATCGGCGTCGTTGAAGGCTGCGGCGAGGCGGTGGATGGATTTCATCGGACGCGGTCGTCCCCGGACGGCAAGCCGATCATCACCTGCATGGCGAGGGCGTTGGCCGATGCGGGCATCGAACCGGACGCCGTCGGACCAAAGGGGATCGGCTATGTCAACGCTCACGGCACAGGCACGCCGGAGAACGACAAGATGGAATGGGTCGGCATCTCCGCCGTGTTCGGGGAGCGGGCGAGTTCGCTACCGGTATCATCGAATAAGTCCATGATCGGACACACCCTGACGGCGGCCGGCGCGGTGGAGGCGATCTTTACTTTATATTCAATGCGGTATGGATTGTTGCCGCCGACGATCAATTACAATATTCCGGATCCGGCATTGCCGCTCGACTGTGTGCCGAACGCGGCGCGGCCGGCGAAAGTTTCGCATGCGATATCGAATTCGTTCGGGTTCGGCGGGCAAAACGTGTGCCTTGTTCTCGGTGCGGAACCGTCTTGAGCCGAGCTCCCATGCGCCGAGCGCTGGTCATTGGCGGACGCCGCGGCATCGGGGCCGCCGTTGTGCGTGCTTTGACCGAACAGGGCTTCGCGGTGACCTACACTTACCGAACCGGACCGTGTGAAGCGCATCCGTCGGCCGAGGCGGTTGATTCGCTGGCGGCGATGATGGACCAGGACAAAGCCGAGCAAACGATGCAGGTCAACTACTTCTCATTTACACGCATCGCACGCGCCGTGGTGCGGCCGATGATGCGGGCGCGGAACGGGCGCATCATCGCGGTCGGCTCGGTGATCGGCCAGGTGGCGAGCCAGGGCAGCACGGCATATGGCGCCACCAAGGCGGCGTTGCTCGCTTACGTGAAGGGCCTCGCGATCGAAAGCGCCAAACGCGGCGTCACGGTGAATTACGTGGCGCCTGGCTTCGTCGACACCGAAATGATGGCGCCCTTCGCCGCTTACCGCGCCGCGACCGAGGGCCGCATTCCCGCCGGACGCTATGCAAGCGCCGAGGAGATCGCATCGGTCGTCGCGTTCCTGGTGTCGCCCGCGGCGAGTTACGTCAACGGCGCGTACATCCCGGTGGATGGAGGTTTGACGGCATCCGCCGGTATCCCCCGGTGAAGCATGTGCGCGGAGGCATCTTCCATTTCCGGCCGCTCATTCCGCCATCCGATCGTTCTTCTGACGAATCGGTCGTAACGAATGGTGGGCGCGACAGGGATTGAACCTGTGACCTCTCGCGTGTGAAGCGAATGCTCTACCGCTGAGCTACGCGCCCTCCGTCAGGCACCGAGAGATAGGCGGCGGCTCATCGCGGTGTCAAGGCAATGACCGCCCGGGTCCACGCGTCGGGGCTTCCCCTCCCATCAGCGTCAATCCATGGTCCGGCGATCGATCACAATGTCAGTCACGTCATGAATTTCTCCACCTGAAACATTTCCTTAACAGCCCGCGCACCGTAAGTTGCCGGGATGACTCGAGCCGCCCTGATCACGCCGCTGCTCCGTACGGCCTCACCGGTCGCCGCGGCCCGGGTGGACTCGGCACGACCGCGCCAGTCACCATCAGTTGACGGCACCCCATGATCCTGGGCATCAGCCCGCGGCGAGCGGGCCTTGTCGTCTCGTCGCTGAAATGGCTTGCCTTGGTGGCATTGCTGGTGCTCGCCGCCGGGTGCGACGCGATGGACGAGCCCGCAACGGAAACCGGTCCCGATGACGTCCAAATTCCACCGATCGCCGTGCCGATGGCACAGATGCCGTCCGTTCCAATACCGGCGGTGTTCAAGGTCCCCCCCGGCAATGGCCCCTTCCCGGCCGTCATTATCCTGCATGGCTGCGGCGGGCGCGGTGCCAGCCAGCTGATCTGGGCGCGCCGCCTGAACAACTGGGGTTATGCCGCCCTGATCCCCGACAGCATGACCCCACGCGGGGTCAAACGGGTCTGCGAGCCGGAAGCCCAGCATCTTGTGACTCCGCTGGATCGGGTGGGCGACGTTGGGTCCGCGGTAGCCTGGTTACGCACCCGGCCGGAGATCGACCCCCAGCGGATCGCTGTCATGGGTCAGTCCCATGGCGGAGCCACGGCTGCCCTGGCGACCCAGCTTCCCTACAAAGATTTCGGACTACGCGCCGCGATCGATTACTATGGTCCCTGCGTCGACCCGCAGGACCACGGCACCGTGCCGTTGCTGGTCCTCGTCGGCGGAGCGGACGACTGGGGTCACCCGGCGGCGCGATGCGCGGCCTACGGTGAGGCCGTGCAGCCGGACGAAGTGTTCGAAATACAGGTCTATCCCGGGGTTTATCATGCCTTTGATAATCCCGGCATGGTCCGCACGGTCAGCAACATGCATGTCATGGAATACAACAAGGCGGCCGCCGAGGACAGCTACCTCCGGGTCCACGAGTTCCTCGATCGGTGGGTCAAACACTGGCACGGCGAAAAAGCCCAGGCTCCGCTCCACGGGTTGAAACCACCCCGTTAACCCGATCATCCGATGCTCCGGGCTCATGGTTCGGGGACACGACGATGTATTATGCGGCCCGGTTGCCATGAACGAGCGGCGCGACCGGTCACCCTGCCCTGCCCGGCCCTCTCCCCAGAGGCGGTCATGTCGTCGGTTCTGAAGTTCGCGGTCATCGGCTGCTTTCTTGCGTTCGGGACATGCTGCTGGTTCTTGCTGCAGTCCGGACCGTTGCCGTCATGGTCATCACTGACCGGCAAATCGATAGCCCCAATCGCGCAGACCGCCGTTCAACCTGTCTCCGCCCCGCCCATATCGCCGCCGCGACGCGGTGAGCCCGCGACGCCGCCTCCACAAACCACGCCTCCACAATTGTCGGCCGCGTCCTCCGTGGTGCGGACCGTCTCGATTCCACCCATTCCCACGCCCCTTGTCGTGACCTTGCCACCCGGCCTGCCGGCCATCGTGTCACCGGGGTCGGGCGGCGGAGTGGTGATGCCGACACCAGCCCAGGCCGCGCCTGGCGTGCCGGAGCCGCGAATGCCGGCCGGTCCAATCCCGGCGGTTTTATCGTTACCGGTCGGCAAGGGCCCATTCCCCGCGGTCATCCTCCTGCATGGCTGCAACGGACCGTTCGCGGCCACCCCTGATTGGGCTTACCGCCTGAACGGTTGGGGCTATGCCGTGCTGATGCCCGACAGCATGACACCGCGTGGCGTTAAATCCGTATGCGATCCGGCGGAACAACCCAAGGTCACTGGCTGGGACCGGATGGGCGACGTGGGCGCCTCGGCGACCTGGCTGCGCACCAGGCCTGAGATCGACCCCACCCGGATCGCGGTCCTCGGCCTGTCTCATGGCGGCGCGACAGCCGCCCTCGCCGTGCAAACTCCCTATGCCGGAATTCGGCTCAGAGCAGCCGTCGACTATTACGGCCCGTGTAGGAACCCTCAGCTGCACGGGATCGTGCCATTGCTGGTCCTGGCGGGGGAAGCGGATGACTGGGGAGATCCCGCGGCAAAATGCAGGAGCTACGGACAGGAGTTGCGGCCGGATCAACCCTTCGAAATCCACACCTATCCCGGCGTGTTCCACGCGTTCGATAACGGTCCGGTAACGAAAACCGTCTTCACCGGACATGCCCTGGCCTATGATCGGGCGGCCGCCGAAGACAGTTTCGTTCGCGTCCGGACCTTTTTGGACCGCCAGGTCAAATTCTGACCAGCTCAAATGATCAGCGGGACCAGCCGATCGATCGCCTCCGTTAGCTCCGGCAGGTCGTGGGCGATCGCGTCGGCTCCTTCGGCCATCGAGATCGGGCCGTAACCCCAGGTGACGAAGACCGACTTCACCCCGGCCCCCCGCGCGGCGGCCACGTCGTTGGCATGGTCGCCGACCATGACCGAAGCGGCCGGATCGCCGCCCGCCAGACGCAGCGTCGCGAGCAAATGCGCCGGATCCGGCTTGCGGACCGGAAAACTATCGCCACCCCCGATCGCGCACACCAATCGCATCATGTCCAAAGCCTCCAGCAGCGCGCGAGCGGCGGCCTCGGGCTTGTTGGTGCAAATGGCGAGCTTCCAGTCCGCCGCGGCAAGGTGCCGCAGCAATTCCGGCACGCCGGGATACGGCCGGCTATCGACAGCGGCGTGGCTGCCGTAATCCTCGAGAAAATCCGCAAGCGCCGCGTCATCCGGCGTCCCGCCCCGCGCGGCGAAGGCACGGCCCACCAGCACCGCCGCCCCGTCGCCGACCATCGACGCGGTTTCTCGCTGGGTGAACGCCGCCAGGCCGCGCGACGCCATCAGCCGGTTCACCGCCGCGGCGAGATCCGGCACCGTGTCGACCAGCGTCCCATCGAGATCCAGTACCAGGGTCCGCGCCACCGTGAAGCACTCCGTAATCCAAATTGAACCAGTTACTCATTATGAGACTTTGACAGCGTCGAGTCTCAGTCGCTAACCGTTGCACGCAGCGAAGCAGGCAAAACGAATGCAAGCAACCGCCATTCTCCTCGCCGCCGGTTTTGGGACCCGAATGAAGTCGGCGCTGCCCAAGACACTGCACAAGATCGCCGGCCGTTCGATGCTGCGCCACCTGATCGCGAGCTGCGAGGCCGTGTTCGATCGGATCGTCGTCGTGCTTGGCCCCGAGATGGACGCGGTCGCCAAGGAAGCCGCCCCGCACATTTGCGTCATCCAGCACGAGCGGCTCGGCACCGCGCACGCCGCGCTGCGGGCGATGGAGCATTTCGGCACCGGCGAGGTCGCGGTGCTTTACGCCGACAACCCACTGATCCGGCCCGAGACGATGCGCCGGTTGCTGGAGCGCCGTCGCGCCGGGGATTCCGGCCTGGCTTTGCTGGCATTCCGTCCCTCCGATCCCGGCCGCTACGGACGGGTCATCATGCAGGACGGCCACGTCGCGCGGATCGTCGAGTGGGTGGATGCGACCTCCACGGAACGCTCGATCGACCTGTGCAATGCCGGCGTGCTCTGCGCCGGCGCCGAGGACATGGCGCGCTGGCTGGTGGCCGTGCGGGCCGACAACACCAAGGGCGAATATTATCTCACCGACGTGGTCGCACTGGCCCGCGCCGAGCAGGTGCGTGTGGCTGCCGTGGAGGCGCCCGCCGAGGAACTCGCCGGCGTGAATTCCCGCGTCGAACTCGCCGCCGCGGAAGCCGTCGTGCAAAGCTGGCTGCGGCACGCGGCAATGGAGGCGGGCGTGACGATGATCGACCCGTCCTCGGTGTTTCTGCGTGCCGACACACAGCTCGAACCCGACGTGACGATCGAGCCGAACGTGGTGTTCGGCGACGGAGTGAAAGTGGCGCGCGGCGCGGTGATCCGCGCGTTCAGCCACCTCGACGGTTGCGAGGTCGGACCGGATTGCATCGTCGGTCCCTACGCGCGACTGCGGCCCGGCACGGTGTTGGAACGCGACGTCCACGTCGGCAACTTCGTCGAGGTCAAAGCCGCGACACTCGGCGCCGGGGTGAAGGCGAGCCACCTCACCTATCTTGGCGACGCCTCGGTGGGCGCCGGCACGAACATCGGTGCGGGTACGATCACCTGCAACTACGACGGCTTCGACAAGCACCGCACGACCATCGGCGCGCGGGTCTTCATCGGTTCGGACACCGTCCTGGTCGCCCCGGTCTCGGTCGGCGACGGCGCATTCGTCGGGGCCGGCAGCGTCATCACCGAGGATGTGGCGCCTGACGCCCTGGCGCTCGGCCGCGGCAGGCAGGTGCAGAAACCCAACCGAGCCGCCGAGTTCCGCGCGGCCAAAGCCCGAACGGCCAAAGAAAGGAAACGCAGCTGATGTGCGGCATCGTCGGGGTGATCGGGGTTCGGAACGCGGCGCCTCTGCTGCTGGACGCTCTGCGGCGCCTGGAATACCGCGGCTATGACAGTGCCGGTATCGCCACGCTGGTGAATGGCCACATCGAGCGCCGTCGGGCGGAGGGCAAACTGATCAATCTCGCCGCCGCGCTCGATCAATTCCCGCTCCCCGGCACGACCGGCATCGGCCACACGAGATGGGCCACGCACGGCGCGCCGACCGAGAACAACGCGCACCCGCATGGCACCTCGCGCGTGTCGATCGTCCACAACGGCATCATCGAAAACCATGCCGAGTTGCGCGCGGAGTTGGAGGCCGCGGGCCAGGACTTCAGCACCGAGACGGATACCGAGACGGTCGCGCAACTGGTCGATCTCCATCTGAAACGGGGCATGCCGCCGATCGAGGCCGCGGGGTCCGCGTTGTCCCGGCTCGAGGGTGCTTACGCCCTGGCGATAATCTTCGCCGGCCACCCGGAGTTGATGGTCGCAGCCCAGAACGGCGCGCCGCTCGCGGTCGGGTTCGGCGAGGACGAGATGTTCGTCGGCTCCGACGCGCTTGCGCTGGCCCCGCTGACCCGCCGCATCGCTTATTTGCGCGACGGCGACTGGAGCGTCGTCAGCCGCACCGGCGCGCTGTTTTATGACCGGAGCGGCGCCGAAGTACGGCGCGAGATCAAGCTGACACGGCAAACCGGAGCGGCGATCGGAAAGGGCAACTTTCGCCATTTCATGGAGAAAGAATTGCACGAGCACCCGGCCGCGATCGCCGACACCTTGCACCGCATGGTGAGCCCTTCGACCCGCGCGGTGGCTCTGCCAAATCTGCCATTCGATCTCGCGTCGTTCTCTCGCGTGAGCCTGACCGCCTGCGGTGGTGCTTATTTCGCCGCCCTCGCCGGGCGCCACTGGATCGAGGAATTTTCCCGCTTGCCCGCCGACATCGATGTCGCGAGCGAATTCCGTTACCGCAATCCGCCGCTTGGCGCCGGGACGCTTGGCGTGCTGGTCTCGCAATCGGGTGAGACGGCGGATGCGCTGGCGGCTCTGAAATACATGCGCGAACAAAACGTGCCGGTCTTGTCGGTGTTGAACGTCCCCGAAAGCACCATGGCCCGCGAAAGCGACGCTGTCCTGGAAACCATGGCCGGGCCTGAGATCGCGGTCGCCTCGACCAAGGCATTCACCGCGCAACTGACCGTGTTGGCCTGCCTGGCTCTGGCCCTGGCGCGAGCCCGCGGCGCGATCGACGCGACGCGCGAGGCCGAGATGACCGACGCACTGTTGCAGGTCCCCGCCGCGGCGGCGGCCGTGCTCGATCAGGCCGGTCCGATCAGGCGACTGGCCGATCGGATCGCTCAGGCGCGCGACGTGCTGTATCTCGGCCGCGGCGCGTGTTTCCCGATTGCTCTGGAAGGCGCGTTGAAGCTGAAGGAGATTTGCTACATCCACGCCGAGGGCTACGCGGCCGGCGAAATGAAACACGGTCCGATCGCGTTGATCGATCGCGATGTGCCGGTGATCGCGATCGTGCCGTCAGGTCCGCTGTTCGATAAGACGGCGTCGAACGTGCAGGAGGCAGCGGCGCGCGGCGGTCAGGTGATCGTCTTCTCCGACGCCGCTGGCGCGGCGCGGCTACAAGGTATCGCGACCGAGACGATCATCCTGCCGGAGGTGGATCATTTCGTCGCGCCAATCCTTTACGCCATCCCGGTTCAGATGCTGGCCTATCAGGTGGCGGTGCTAAAAGGCACCGACGTAGACCAGCCGCGCAACCTCGCGAAGTCGGTGACTGTGGAGTGAGGCAAAGCGTGATGTGTCCACCGGGCCGCGCACGATTCAACCAGTTCGGAGACGGCTCTAAGGCGACGCCTACTAATTATCGCTTCAGCCGGGCTCTCCTCCGTTCGTCATCACCGGGCTTGACCCGGTGATCTGTTCCAGCACAGTGCCGCGAGAGATCACCGGGTCAGGCCCGGTGA
>JBEKGV010000187.1:0-7710 GCA_050012615.1 Acetobacteraceae bacterium
TCGCCACCTCGTCCTTGCGCCGGGACGCCAACAGCCCGCGCGGTGCAAGCGGTCGCATCCTGGTCCCCCAGGCGCTCACTTTTGGACGGTCGGAACATCGATCCGGGGTCATGATGTATCCAGAACCGATTGGCGGACGGTGAATCGCGCGATCGAGTCGATCACCACCATGACGCCGGTGCGGCAGTGTGGACATTCCCGCAACGACCGCCCGGTCAACGCCTCGAAGCGATCCCGGTAATCAACAGGTGGACCAGCGGTCTCAGGCGGCGCCATCCCAAGCAGTTTCCGGCACAGCGCCAGCTTCCGCGCGCGCTGACAATTGCCCAGAAAGCCGAAATACCGAATGCGGTGAAATCCGTCCGGCAGCACATGGATCAGGAAGCGTCGAATGAACTCGCCGCCATCAAGCGTCATCGTCTTCTGGCGGTTGCCATCCCGGTAGTCCTTCCAACGGAGGCGCACCTTGCCGTCGTTCATCGACAGCAGGCGATTGTTGGAGATCGCGACACGGTGCGTGTATCGCCCGACATAATCGAGAACCTGAGCCGGCCCGGCGAACGGCCGCTTCGCGTAGACCACCCATTCGGTCCGATGAACCGGTGTCAGGTAACGCCGGAACGCCGCGGGCTCCGAACGCCTTCTCCAGATAATGCAGGAACAAGCCCCGAAACATCCGCGACAGCACCCTGACCGGCAGGAAGAAGCCCGGCCGGCAGGCGATCCAACGCCTGCCATCGGGGGCGATACCACCGCCGGGAACGAGGCAGTGCACATGCGGATGGTGCATCAGGTTCTGCCCCCACGTGTGCAACACGGCGAGGAAGCCGATCTCCGCGCCCAGATGCTTCGGATCGGCGGCGATGGTGCGCAGTGTCTCCGACGCCGCCCGGACCAGGATGTCGTAAACCACGGTCTGGTTTTGGAAGGCGATGACCTCGATCTCCGCCGGCACCGTGAACACGACATGGAAATACGGCACGTCGAGCAGTTCCGCCTGACGGTCCTCCAACCACCGGGCTCGTGCGAGACCCTGGCATTTTGGACAGTTCCGGTTCCGGCAGGAGTTGTAGGCGACGCGCTGATGGCCACAGTCGCCACAACGCTCGACGTGGCCGCCGAGGGCCGTGGTGCGGCAACTCTCGATCGCCCTCATCGCCTTCCACCGCGCGGTCGACAGTGACGCGCCGTGCCGATCACGAAATGCCGGGCCGAAGCGGCGGAACACATCCGCCACTTCCAGCCCTTCGCGAGCCACGAAACCCGCTCGTCAGGCGGGCACGAGGTGCGGCACGGTTGGCACGACGGAGTTCAGTGATTCCAGCGGACTGGCCGTGGCGCAGACCGTGCTGGTGGCGATCATGAGATACTGAGCCGTGGTGCTCAGGTTACGATGACCGAGCAGCAACTGGATGGTGCGCAGATCGGTTCCGGCTTCGAGTAGATGCACCGCGAATGCGTGGCGCAGTGCGTGCGGGGCGACCGGCTTGCCGATGCCGCACTGCCGCGCGACCTCCCGGCAGGTCAGATTGATGGTGAGCGGATGGACCGGTTGGCCTGGCGATCGGCCCGGGAACAGCCACTCCCCGGGATGGGTGCGCTTCCAATAGTCCCGCAGCATATCGAGCAGTGTGGGCGGCAGCATGACATAGCGGTCTTTCCGGCCCTTGCCTTGTTCAACCCGGATGACCATGCGCTTGCTGTCGATCGCGGCCGGCGTCAGGCGGACGGCCTCGGAAATTCGCAGACCGGTCGCGTAACAGACGGTCAGCACCATGCGGTGCTTCAGGTTATCCACGGCACCAAGGAAACGCGCTACTTCTGCCTTGCTCAGCACGACGGGCAGCTTCCTCCCCTGATGGCCGGCGGGGATGTCGTCCTCGACGACCCAGGGCCGCTTGAGAGTGACCATGTAGAAGAAACGGAGCGCGGAGACCGTGACGATGATCGAACTGGCCGCGAGACGGCGCTCCCGCGTCATGTGGAGCAGATAGGTCCGGATCTCAGTTGGCCCGAGCAGGTCGGGCGATTTACGAAAGTGGCAGGCGAACCGGAGGACATTCGCGACGTACACACGTTGCGTGTTCGGTGTCAGGTTGCGGATTTGCATGTCCTCGATCATGCGACGGCGAAGCGGGCTCATGAACAACTCCCTTGCGAGACGAACAGCGCCACATGGCGCCGGCGCGATCGTCTCGCGATTGAGTTGTCAGACCAGGGAGAGGTGGCGGGCGGTTGCCACAAACGAGGCCCCGAAATTGAAGAGCCGTAGTCTAAATCACAAAACTACCGCGAAGCGGTTTAGTCCAACGGACGTTATCATGCGTGATACGCATGGCTCCGACGTCTGCCTGCCGGCCCTACGCGGTTTTGACGGCTGGCGCCGCCCGGTCCCAGGGGCGCTGCCCTCGCGCGCTTCAAGAGCTCTCCGCCCAAGAACGAAGCCACCGTTGCGCTTCGCATAGACGCCATTTCGCTCGACGGTCTCCCGAGAAGACCCCTTCCGCTTGCTACCCCAGTCTCGCCGCCGGGCGAGGATACAGCAGGCGCTGCATCCCGAAACCAGCCAAAAAGGAACCCCCGGCTCTTGCCTCGCCTCAATCCCGATCCAGCCCGCCACTCACATTCAGCCGCTCCGCCGTCACGTAGTCCGGTGCGTCCAGAGCCAGCCACACGATCATCCCCGCCACCGTCTCCACGTCGGTCCTTTGCCCAATCGGGATCCGTCTTGTCCGTTCGTCCAGAAATGCTTCGACATCCTCGCGTCCCTCGATCGCCGCCAGTTGCCGCTCCGTCACGGACTGCATCGCCGTATCCATCATCCCGGGTGCCACGCTGTTGACCCGCACTCCGAATGGCGCCAGGGCAACCGCGGCGGCTCGGGTGACCGCATCGACGCCCGCTTTGCTCGCCGCGTAGGCGAGATAATTCGGCAGAGCCATTCGCGACGCCGGCGATGTGACGTTCACGATCCGGCCGGAACCCGCGGCTTTCATATGCCGTCCCGCCGCTGAGCAGATCAGCGCCACGGCCTTGAGGTTCAGCGCCAGGGTGCGGTCCCAACTGGCCTCGGTCATCGCCAGGAACGCCTCGCCGATCCCCCAGCCGGCGTTGTTGACCACGATGTCGAGGCCGCCCAGGGCTTCCAGGCTCTCGGCGATTGCGAGTTCCGGCGCGCCGGGAGCGGTCAGGTCGAGCACCAAAGGCGTCACCAGACCCGATCCCGCTTCGGCCGCGGTTTCCTCGGCTGCGGGACCGTTGATGTCCAATGCCGCGACAGCGCACCCGCGGGTGGCCAACGCCAGTGCCACGGCGCGGCCCAATCCGCCACCGGCGCCGGTGACGAGAGCGCTGGTGATCATGGCCGGGTGACGGTCCAGAAATTGGTGTTCATCGCGCGGTCCTTGCTTTGCCGCGCAGGTTACAGCCATGCGGCCGGTCGATCCATGCGGCTGGCGCGTGGCCTTCGCCATGCGCTAAACGAACACCATGCGTTATGTCTCTACCCGCGGCCACGCGCCTCCGCGCGATTTCGCCGGCGTCCTGCTCGCGGGACTCGCCGAGGACGGCGGGCTGTTCGTGCCGGAGTCCTGGCCGCCATTCTCATTCTCCGACTGGCGGGCGATGCGGGGCCTGTCGTATCCGGACCTCGCGGCACGCGTGATGACGCAGTTTGTCGGCGAGTCGATCCCCTTCGAGACGCTGACGACAATCTGCCACGACGCTTACGCCGGCTTCGGCCATCCGGCGGTCGTACCTCTGGTGCAACTCGAGACGCATCTGTTCGCGCAAGAACTGTTCCACGGCCCGACGCTCGCGTTCAAGGACATGGCGCTGCAGGTCGTCGGCCGCCTGTTCGATCACGTCCTGACCGAACGAGACGCACACGTTACGATCGTCGGGGCCACGTCGGGCGACACCGGTGCCGCTGCCATCGAGGCCTGCGCGAACCGCGATCGCATCGACATCGTCATCCTGCATCCGCACGATCGCATCAGCCCGGTGCAGCGGCGTCAGATGACCACCGTGACGGCGCCGAACGTCGGCAACGTCGCGATCGAAGGCACATTCGACGATTGCCAGGACCTCCTCAAAGCTTTGTTCGCGGATGTCCCTTTCCGCACCGAAATGGCCCTCTCCGCCGTCAACTCCATCAACTGGGCGCGCATCGCGGCGCAGGTGCCTTACTACGTCGCGGCCGCGTTGGCGCTTGGCGCTCCTGAGCGGGAGGTCGCGTTCGCGGTTCCCACCGGGAATTTCGGGAACGTCCTCGCCGGCTGGGTGGCGCGGCGGATGGGTTTGCCGGTGGCCCGGCTGATCGTCGGTTCGAACCGCAACGACATTCTCATACGATTTCTTGACAACAACGATATGTCGGTGGCGCCGGTGGAACCGTCGCTGTCCCCGTCGATGGATATCCAGATCAGCTCCAACTTCGAACGTCTGTTGTTCGAGGTGTTGGAGCGCGATCCCGACGTCACGGCCCATACGATGCGCGGGTTCCGGGAGTCCGGCCGCATGACCGTGCCCGACGCGGCCTGGCACCGAGTGCGCGGCGTGTTCCACGGCTTCCGCCTGGACGATCCGGGCACTGAGGCGGAGATTCGCCGCCTGCGCGACGCATGCGGCTATCTGGCCGATCCGCACAGCGCGATCGGTATCGCCGCGGCGCGCGCGCATCCTCCGGCGCATGGCATTCCGACGGTCGCGATGGCCACCGCGCATCCGGCGAAGTTTCCCGACGCGATCGAACGAGCGATCGGGGTACGGCCGGAGCTGCCGCCGAGGCTCAAGGACCTGATGGCGCAGCCGGAACGCTTCGTGGTATTGCCAAACGATCTGGCCGCGGTGGAGGCAAATGTCCGCGCGCTGGTGGGGCGGAACTCCAACAATCGCTAACTCTGGGTCGATGGAGTTCCCTGTGATGAAACGCCGTGACTTCCTGGCCGGTTCGGCCGCTCTTCCGTTGGCGGCGCCGGCCGTGTGGGCAGCCGGTGACCCGAAGGTTTTGAAATTCGTTCCGCAAGCGGATATAGCGCTGCTCGATCCGCATTTTTCGTCGGCGCTCGTCACGCGTAACCATGCCAACATGGTGTACGATCAGCTCTATGGCGTCGACGATGCGGCGCGTCCGCGGCCGCAGATGGCGGAAGGCCACGTCATCGAGGATGACGGCAAGACCTGGAAGATCACGCTGCGCGAGGACCTGCGTTTCCATGATGGGCAGCCGGTGCTGGCGCGCGACGCGGTTGCCTCGCTGAAGCGCTGGGCCAAACGCGACGTCTATGCGATTTCGGTGTTCAGCCAGGTGGATGATCTATCCGCGGTTTCCGACAAAGTGCTGCAGTTCCGCCTGAAGCGTCCGTTCCGTCTGCGTGCCGATCTGCTTGGCAAGCCCACACCGTATTCGAGCGCGATCATGCCCGAGCGCCTCGCTGTGCAGGCTCCCGGCCAGCAGGTCACCGAGATCATTGGCAGTGGCCCCTATAAGTTCGTGATGCGGGAACGGGTGCCGGGCTCGCTCGCGGTGTATGAGCGCAACGCCGATTATGTCCCGCGCACGGATGGGCCGCCGGTCGGCACCGCCGGCCCGAAAATCGCGAATTTCGACCGTGTCGAGTGGCATACGATCCCCGACCCGGCAACGGCCGCGGGCGCATTGCAGGCGGGCGAGGTGGATTGGTGGGAGCAGCCGACGTCCGACCTGCTGCCGCTGTTGCGTAAGCGGTCCGATGTGACGGTCGATATCGTCGATACGCTCGGCTACATGGGCGTGATGCGCTTCAACCATTTGTATCCGCCATTCGATAACGCGGGAGTCCGTCGTGCCCTGCTCGGCGCCTTCAGCCAGGCCGACATGATGCAGGCGGTCGCGGGCGAGGACCCCTCGATGTGGAAGGCCGGCGTGGGGTTCTATAGCCCGATGTCGGCGTTCGCCAACGATGCGGGGATGGAAGTGATGAATTCGCCGCGCGATCTTTCGAAGGTAAAGCGAGATCTCGCCGCGGCGGGTTACAACGGGGAGAAATTCATTTTCCTCGTGCCGACCGACCTTCCGGCCATCAATGCCATGAGCGAAGTCGCGGCCGACGTCTTCCACAAGCTCGACATGAACATGGATTACCAGGCGCTCGACTGGGCTACCGTCGCGCAACGGCTGCTTTCGCAGGAGCCGTTGGACAAGGGCGGCTGGAGCCTGAACGCGAATTATGCACCGGGGTTCTCGGCGATGAGCCCGGCGGCACATAGCTTCATGCGGGGCATTGGCCGTCAGGCGCTGTTCGGCTGGCCGACCATGCCGAAGGTCGAGGAACTGCGCAGCGCGTGGATCGATTCTACCGATCCGGCGGAGCAGAAGCAGATTTGCCGTGAGATCCAATTGCAGGCGTTTCGTGACGTACCGTATATCCCGCTCGGGTCGTTCTTCTTTGCGTCGGCGTACCGGAGTGACCTGACCGGGCTTCTGAAAGGTGGCGTCGCGCAGTTCACCAATGTGCGGCGTGTGTGACGGTCAAGCGTCGAAGAAGACCGTCTCGTTTTCGCCTTGCATGTGAATGTCGAACCGATAGACGCCGCCGCCCTGATTGGTGGCGATCAGCGTGTCTCGCCGTTCCGCCGGTACCGTCCGCAGCACCTTGTCCGTTGCGTTGGCGAGTTCGTCCGGAAAATAGATGCGGGTGAACGCATGCAGCAACATCCCGCGCATGGACACGATGACGTTCATGTGTGGTGCCGCATCGGCGTTGACCTTGCCGGGCTTGATCGTATCGAACCAATACCGATGCTGTGGGTCTGTCCCGGTGCCACAGCGTCCAAACCCCTTGAACGTGTTGTTGCTCCCGCGCGGATCCGCCGGATGAGCGTAGCGGCCTAGCGAGTCGGCCTGCCAGATTTCGATCAGGGCGTCGGAGATAGGATTGCCGGCACCATCGAAGACACGGCCTTCAACGCGAATGCGCTCGCCCTCGACATCGCCTTCCGCCATTTGGCTGCCGGCGATGCTCGTCAGGTTCTGCTGGTAGCCGTATTGTTCCGGCGAAAGTCCATACGCGAAATACGGGCCAACCGTCTGCGACGGGGTTTGTCTCAGCTTCGTCATCGGTCAGGCCTCCATCGGCGTGGCTGACCGGCCGCGAAGAACGATGTCGAAGGCATAACCCAGGGCGTAGTTCGGCTCGGTAAGATCGAGGGTGAATTTGGCGATCAGCAGATCGCGGGTCGCGGCCGGCGTGGCGAGGAAGATCGGATCGAGATCGAGCAGAGGATCGCCGGGAAAATACATTTGCGTCACGAGACGCGTGATGAAGCTCGGGCCGAACAGCGAGAAATGAATATGGTTCGGTCGCCAGGCGTTATGATGGTTTGGCCAGGGATAAGCGCCGGGCTTCACCGTCATGAACCGGTATTCGCCTTTGGCATCCGTCACGCAGCGGCCGCCGCCGAAGAAGTTGGGATCGATTGGCGCATCGTGCTGATCGGTGTTGTGGATGTAGCGCCCAGCTGCGTTAGCTTGCCAGATCTCCAGCAATGTGTTCGGCACGGGCCGTTCATTTTCGTCGAGCACGCGACCCGCTACGATGATACGCTCACCCAACGGTTCGCCGTTGCGACGGCCATTGCGCGTCAGGTCGGTGTCCAGCTTGGCGACGCTCTCATGGCCATATACCGGTCCCGTGACCTCAGACAGCGTCTGCGGCAGAGGAATCAGCG
>JBEKGV010000188.1:0-7232 GCA_050012615.1 Acetobacteraceae bacterium
GAAACCCGAGCGGGGTTATGCTGCCCGCCACGGTAACGGGCCTCGGCACCACAGGTGCGATAGTTTCTCAAGGAAATTCGCAGCCGACCGATTTCGCGGTCTTGCACGCGTCGTATGTCGTCGATCACACGGGTGGCAGCACACAGTCGATAATCTCGAACTCGCGCACTGACACCGTTATTAATCAAAGCCCACTAAACCACGTCTGGGCTGGATATGATCGCCTTGTATGGAATGGTATTCAAACTCCATCTGCCAGCAGCCCATCAAAGCACATTGGCAGATATGTTCAAACCATACGAGAAACCGTCGGGACCAATAATTCCGGCAGCCCGCTCCCGCAACCGCTCATGTGGTCCAGCTATGTGGAATTCCGCGACACGACCGGGGAACCTTCCAGCTGGACCAACGCGTCAATATCAGCAGAAATAGACTGGATCGGCAACGGAGTCGACGACGCGAATCAGCGCCAGATTCAATCCCTTGTTCTTGGCCAGAACACCCTGTCGGGGGCACCGGCGGAAGTGTCCGCAGCCGTCGGAGTTTCGCTCGCGAGCGGCTCTACCGGAAATATCTATCGCGTATTCGATGTCTGTGTGCCGTATTCCGTCTCTGTACTCGATACCACCGCCGCCACACAACTGCCTGGAGCGGCCGCGATCCTCATGGCTGCCGGGCAGAACATCGCTTTTGAGGCGACCAACTCGGTAAACCTTGCCTATTCAAGCACCGCGGGCGCGATCATAGCGAAATATGGCGCCACGGCCTGCGCCATCGGAAGAGGTATTTCTGTTTCTTTCGCTATCGCAGTTAGCACGAGCGCGACTCTATCGGCCACGTCCTCGGGCAGTATTGTACTTCTGAGTGGCACTGGCTCGTACACCATAACACTTCCGTCAGCCAGCACCGTTGCGGCTGGTACCGGTTTCACCTTCTCCGCGATAGGCACCGGTGTTGTATCGATCATTCCGGCGGGTACGGATGCCATCGATCTGGCACCGGTCACACTGCGCCAGTACGACCGATATCATATTATCTCGGATGGCTCATCTATTTGGCGGGAGGTTTTCAAGAGCAATTCCGTCTCGCCGCATTTCCTGGGCACCCCGGTGCTGCCATCTTATCTGGTAGCCGCTCTTCCCGCCTCGCCGGGAGCAGGCGCCAAAGCATTCACGACCAATGGGCGCAAGCCAAATGAAAGCGCTGGAGCCGGAACAGGAGTAGAAGTGTTTTACGACGGCTCTCAATGGGTTTCAGTTTGTAGCGGCTTGTCGGTCGCGGCCTGAATCCAGGATCTCAACTCTTCCATCTGAGGTTTTATGCCCACAATCTCTCAACTTCCCTCGGCGGGCACCGTTTCCGCCGCGGATGTGCTGCCCATCAGTCAAGGTGGGCTCGCCCATTCAGTCTCGGTTGGGGTATTGTTGGCCCAGACCCAACCCGCGATCATCGTCGCACCCCCGTCGCTTTTAGGTCGATTTAGCATGGGTCCGGGAGGCCCCGATACGATCGCCATCGGTGATGGCCTCGCATTAAATAGCGGCACCTTAAGTTCCAGCCTGGATCCTGCCTCGCTACTTACTCAAACAACCCTTTCCCCAAACGATCAGATCGTCGTCGCCAATGCGGGGACCGTGCAATTGTTGGCTATCGATCAGGTCCGTGGGCTATTCACCGCCGGTGCCAATATTACAATCGACGGGACTGGAATCGTTTCGGCATCCGCTCTCGACAGTGAGGCGACCTACAGTCTGACCGCGCTGTCCACGGTGGGTTCGCTTGCCTCCGGAGACCTGGTTGGAGTGAGCCAGGATGGTCAGGACCATACTATTTCGTATGGGGATCTCATCGATGGTCTGACCATAGACTCGGCGCAAGCGGCAACCACCGCGGCTGATAGCGACACATTCTGGGTCGCACAGTCCAGCAACGTCATGGTTCGCCAGGATTTAGGAGCCCTTTGGCCCTGGATTTCGGGGAAACTGTCATCCTGGATGCGCCCGGTCATTGAACTGAGTGCAAACACAACACTTGGCACCGTTCATAACAACGCGATCCTTGTTTGCAGTGGCCCCGTTTGCATTTCTGCCGCAGCGGCTGAAATAGGGTCAGGCTTCTCCTGCGAACTCATCAACGCCAGTTCTGAAACTGTGACGTTCGCCGGGAATATTCTCACGTCGAATGGATCGAACGGGCTGGCACCGTGTCAGTGCAGTATCATCCAATGCGTTTCTTACTCTGGTGGCACCACGATCTTCGCCTCGATCAGTGCCGGAAATTCCGCGGCCACAGCTCCTGGGCAACCATCCGATCTGGTGGCATCATCGGTCACCTCAGCCAGCATGTCTCTTTCCTGGTCCGCGCCGACGTCCGGTGGTGACGTGTCAATGTACTCGGTCCAATATCGGGTCGCCGGAACAACCCCGTGGCTGATCGCCGGCCTCAGCAATGGATCCCAGGTATTCGCCATCAATGCGCTGCAGGCGTCAACCAGTTACAATATCACGGTCAGTGCCACGAACAACGTTGGAACCGGCCCACTCTCGCCGTCGTTAACCGTCAGCACACTCGCCAGCTGATTTTATTTGATGCGGCCCATTTCGCGCAGCTTCTCTGTCACATTGCCCATCATGCCTGTATAAGGCACCGCGGTTGACAGATCTCTGATCTTACCGAGTGAATCCCGGACCATTTCGATCGTGACCGGCTCGGCGGGATCGAACTGTACCCCTTCGGTAACGAAGTACTGGACCCTCGCGTAGCCGCCCGCGGTCGCGGCGATAATTTCACCGTTTTGATCGCATTCCTCACTACATAGCCAGGCAACCGCGGGCGAAACCAATTCCGGCTTCATCCAAGGCCCAATATCCGGCGGCAGAAGCGACTCCGTCATTCTCGTCAAGGCTGAAGGTGAGATAGCATTCAGTCGAATATTATATTTCGCTCCTTCGTGGCGCAGCACATTGATGAATCCGTTCACTGCCATCTTGGCAGCGCCATAATTCGCCTGACCAAAATTGCCGACGGTACCCGATCCTGAAGTCGTAACGACAATCCGGCCATATTGCTGCTTTCGCATGATCGGCCACGCCGCCTTCGTGCAGTACACCGTGCCAAAATGGTGCACCTGATTGACGAACTCGTAGTCCTCCATATCCATGTTGTTGAAGCTTCTATCGCGCAGAATACCGGCGTTGTTCACCAGAATATCAAGGCGTCCCCAGGCGGATATCGCGGTGTCGATAATGCTCTGAGCCGCATGTTCTTCCGCGACCGAAGCATAACTGGCGATCGCCTCCCCGCCGGCAGCCTTGATCTCGCTTACAACCTTATCCGCCACCGCGTTCGCACCACCGGTTCCATCAACCGACCCGCCAGGATCGTTCACCACGACTTTGGCGCCTCGGGATGCCAGCAGCATCGCGTGCGAACGTCCGAGACCGGCCCCCGCTCCGGTCACAATAGCGACCCTGCCATCGAAACGAACAGTCATGAACTTTAGCCTCCTTGAAGCGTACCGCGGACAAACGCACCGATCCGGACGATAGTGCGCCAACCGGGCCCGAGCCCGAAAAAGAATACTGGATCGGCCATATCACTGCTCCCCGATCTCATCAGCGACCGCCATAACTTCCCTGGTCCGGGTCACGCGACCATTCCAGTGCCGATCGAACTCGCTGATCAGATCGGTGATTTCGGGCCCGTTCAGAATCGCGTTGAGCCGATCCAGCGACTCAAAACGATAATACGCGCAGTGGACGGACGGGTCGGTTTCGCTCCATGCACGCCACGCCGCACCAGCCGAAAACGCCTTTACCGCATCGGGCAAATGCTCGCGGCGATACCATTCGTCGAAGGCCGCGCGGTCGGCCGGATTGGCCACGACCGCGCGCACCACGAGCCAGGCGCCAGCCATTGTCAGCCGGTCTTGGCGTATTTGCCTGACACTTGTGGCGTGGGGCCCTCTTGTCCCTTCTTCTGACGATCAAGCCTGGTTTCACGCAGCCAGGTTCGTTTCAGTTCGTCCCTGATTTTGAACCGCAGCTTGCCGAGGCCCTGGGTTTCCAGTTCGACGACGTCACCATCCATGAAGCTCGACAGACCGCGATGGTTGGTGCCCGTCGCAAGGATATCACCGGGCTCGAGAGTGTGGATCGAACTCGCCCACTCGATGCAGCGGGCGATGTTGTGTGCCATATCGTCGGTGTTGAAGTCCTGCTTCAACTCCCCGTTCACCCACAATTTGATAGGCAACTTCTGCGGGTCGGCGATTTCGTCCTTGGTGACCAGATATGGCCCGATCGGAGCGAACGTATCGCGCGACTTCATCTGAAAGAACACATTCCCGGGCGGCGGCAGGCCACGCGCGGAGCCGTCGATGAAGTTGATATATCCAAAGATATGGTCCATCGCCCGTGACGCCGGGACATTGGCGGCGCGTTTGCCGATCACCACCGCCATCTCCGCCTCACCTTCGAAAATCGTGGCGGGAACATCCGGCAGCACCATGGTATCGTCCGGACCGATGATAGCCGTCGATGCCTTGTGGAAAGCATTGATCGGCGCGGGCTTCTCCAGCGTTCCGTTCTCCATGTAGTTCACCGCCATGCAGACCATATTGCCTGGTTTGGGCAGCGGCGGGCGGATCCTCACGCTCGAAAGTGGGACGCCGGCACCCGCCGAAGCCGCCTCGAGCTTGCCTCGATAAGCATCGAAGTGGGCGATCAGGCCGCTTATCAGGTCACCGGGACCCGCGTGAGGGATGTCCTTCACGACCGCCGACACATCGACGATCGAATCCCCTTTGACGACGCCGAGTTTGAAATCGTCGAAAAATGCCAGTTTCATGGGTGTCCTCCATCAAGAGTTCTATGGACCCTAGACTAGCCCGCTCTCAGGTCCCGCAGCAACGGGAGCGCGGCCGTCGCGAACCACTCGACCTGTTGCCGCCGCTGCTCGTAAGGCCCGAGCAGGTCGAGCACGATATGCCGCACGCCGGCGGCATGGAACTCCCGGATACGCTCCGCCACCTGAGCCGGCGTTCCCAGAGCGCAATATCTCGCGGCTGCCTTGCGAAAATCCATCGCATATCGGACGCTCAGCGTTTCAGTGGCCCGATCGAGCGCCGTTTCGTAAGTGTCATCGAGACGTGTGAACAGCAAATGCCCGGTTCCAAACGGTGCCGGACTTCTGCCGGCATCGTTTGCCGCGGCAGCGATCGTCTCCAGCGCCGCGCGATACATATCCGGCGTGATCACATACGCCAAATACCCGTCACCTAGCCGCCCAGTACGCCGAAGCGCCGCCTCCTTACGGCCGCCAAACCATATCGGCGGCCCTCCCGGCTGACGCGGCGGCGGCCGCATCGGAACATCTTCGAACGGACCATAGAACCGCCCGTTGTGACTGACCGGTTGCCCGCTGAAGAATTTCCTCAACACCTGAACACCCTCGGCCAAACGGGCGCCGCGTTCATTGTGTGGCACGTCGCAAGCGGCGTATTCCTTGGGAAATTCTCCGCCCACACCAACGCCTAGAATGAGCCTCCCTTCCGTAAGGTGATCGAGCGTCATGACCTGTTTCGCAACCGGTGTCGGATGCCGCAGGGGAAGCAACAAGACCGATGTCCCCAAAGTCAGCCGTCGGCTGACAACAGCCGCCTGAGCCAGTTGCAGCAATGGGTCCAAAATCGGCACGGGATAGTAAATGTGATCCCCAACCCAGAGTGAATCGTAGCCGCATCGATCGACCAGCCGCACGAACTCCACCAACTCGTCGATCATCGGCAGCCACGGCCCGTCCGCGGGTTCGGTCCGGCGATGAATGGTCTGGATGCCGATCCGCAGTTTATCGTCCAACACCAGGTTCATCGCCGTCCTCCTCGACTCAGCGTAGCGCCGGTGCCTCGGTCGGCGCGCTTCGGTTCAGGCTGGCCGCTTCCATCCCAACCAGTCAATCACGCCCTGGCCCATGACGAGGTCCAGATCGTGCCCTTTCAACCACGGCAGTTCCTCGGTGAACATCGTCACGCACTGCCGGTAACTGCACGGCATTCGCGTGATGTCGGTTCCCCAGAAGAACCTCTTCGGCCCGAATGCGTCGTAAATCCGCTGAAGCCCATCATGGATGTTCTTATACGGATACGGAGCGGACGAGTGACTGGGCGCCCCGGTCGCCTTGACGGCGACATTCGGATACTTCGCCAACGCCACCAGTGGCCCCAGATTCGCGAACGCCGCTTCATCCTTCACCGAGCGGATCACGCCGAGGTGATCAATAATCAGCTTGAGGTTCGGGTGGCGCTCGGCGATCTGCCCGAATAACGGCAGGAAGCGCCACGCCATTGTCGCAATGGGCGTGCCGGCTTTCTCCGCCGCGGGCCATAGCCAGTCCATTGTGCCATCCTCGTGCCAGGTCTCCTGCCCTTCCCGTGTCAGAGACCAGCGCAACCCAAGCATTCCTGGTTGCTGCTTCCAGGTCTCGATCCGCTTGCGCTGGGTTGGGTCATCGAGGGGAAACCATCCCAGGCTGCAAAACTTGTCGGGGTATTTCGTGGCGGCTTCGATCGCGAGTTCGTTTGAGCCTGGGTCCCAGCTCGGTGGATGCAGGACCGCTCCGTTTACGCCAGCCTCATCCATTTCCTTGATCAGTTCCTCCGCCGTGAAGACGGATGTCTGCCGGTGATGAGCACTAGGCTTGCCGCTGCCCCAGATGTGAACCTGTGCGTCGATGATCACCATGGCTGGCATCTCCTTTCGTTGCCGCCAATGCTGAGCCGCCGCCACATTATGCGCAACCCGCATTCAGCCCTGGACGCGGCAAACGGCGGCAGGCAAACAGCATCAACTTATACGATGCTGGAGATCTGCTGTGCTCGACCGCATAATCCTGACCAACGACGACGGCATCGACGCCCCGGGCATGGCGGTGCTGGAGGAAATCGCAGCCCAGATCGCCAGGGAAGTATGGGTCGTCGCGCCCGAGCACGACCAAAGCGGTCAATCCCACGCGATCAGCTTGCATCACGCGATCCGCGTCTCTAAGCGCGGGGTCCGTCGCTTTGGGGTCACCGGCACGCCAGGCGATTGCGCGGCGATGGGCCTCTGCCATCTGATGAAGGATGCGCCGCCGCAACTGATGTTGTCCGGGGTGAACCGCGGCGTAAACCTTGGCATCGAGACCGTGTTCTCCGGCACCGTTGGCGGTGCCATGACCGCCATGATGCTGGGTGT
>JBEKGV010000189.1:0-7227 GCA_050012615.1 Acetobacteraceae bacterium
GCGAAAACCCTCGTATTCCGCGGTGGCGGCGCCGCGGCCGAAACCCATCAGCGTGCGCCCGCCGCTGAGGACATCCAGCAGCGCGATTTGCTCGGCGACGCGGATGGGATCGTGCCAGGGCAGCACGATGACGCAGGTGCCGAGCGTGATCTTGTGCGTGCGCCCAGCGTAATAGCTCAACAACTGCAAGGGCGCCGGCGACATCGAGTAGCCGGTGAAATGGTGCTCCAGCGCGAACAGCGAATCGAAGCCGAGCGGTTCGGCCAGGTCGCCCATGGCCATGTGCTCATGATAAAGCGACGCGTCGGGACGCCCAGGTTGGGCGAGGATACTGATCGCGGTGCCGACCTTCATGGGGAGGTTCCCGGCCGGAAGCTGGCGAAGCAAAGACCAGTGCCCGTCAGAGCTGGTGTCCGGTAGCCGGGCGTGTACGACACCCAGTCGAGATCAAGCCCGGCCACGGCGCCCGCCAGGCAGATCCAGTTGCGGATCTCCGAACTTCCCGACATCAGCTTGTGCAACGGGGCCGAACGGAAGACCTCGATATCGTGGCTTTTGAACGCATCGATCACCGCATGGTCGAAGTCTTCATCGACCACGAAGTGACTCAGCCCGCCGGATGCCAGAACGCCAATTCGCGCCGCGGCATCGAAGCCCTCGATCGCGCGCTGGATCGCCTCACCCAGTGCGAGACAGCGAGCCGGCGCCGGCTGGTTGGGCGGATAGTAAGCGTTGAGGAAGACCGGCACGACCGGAACCGTCTCCGCACCCATCAGGAAGCGGTGCACGAACGAAATCGCGTGACCTTCGAACTTGCCGGGCGCCGTCTTCGCCATCGCGGACAAATCGAATCCGTCACGTTGCAATGCGTCAATGAGATGGCGGGCCAGCGGTGCATGGCACGGGTAATCGACATTCCCGTCCGCCTCAAGAAACCGCATCCGCGCTCGATCCAGCGGGGCCGTCGCCGGCGCCGCTTTCGCATTCGCGATGGTTTCGCCGTAATACACGCCGATCGCCGGCATGTTGCTGTGATCGAACAATTCCTCCTGGTCGTCGCCGATGACGATCAGCGCATCCAACTCCGCAGCAGCGATATCGTCCCGCAGCCGAGCGATCGCCGCCTGCACATTCGCATGGCGCTGCCGCAGTACCGGAGCCTCGATGCGCGACGCCGCGTCGGCCGGCGCGTTCGCCAATAAGTCATCATATCGGCACGACCTGCCGTCGAAATCGACGAACTGCCGTCCCCGATCCCTTCCTACGAACGCTCCCCCCACCCAATCCTCTTCCTGGGCCGCCAACATCGGGCTGTGCGAGGACCCGAATCCCGCCACCAACCTGGCCATGGACCTCTCCATCGAATGGCGGGCCGCGCCCGTGACGGCGCGACCCGCTGATCAGCTTCAGCGAATAGGCGAGAACGCCGACGGCATCACGATCGAGTTCACCTGCTTCACGACCGTGCCGGGCGGGCTGCCCGGAGGCCACGCACCTGCCGCACGCGCTTTGTCTCGCACCTCGAAGCGCTGGTTGACGTCCTTGTAAGCCCAGATGTGAACCCACTTGTTCAGCGCTCCGAACTCCGAATACCACGCGCCCACCAGCGGCGAGAATTTTTGCCGTCCCTCGATCTTCTCGGCCCAACGGTCGATCATCCCGGGTATCGCGCCGGGCTGCAGCGTGTACTGCCGCATTTCGAAGATCGGTCCGACCTGCCTCGGCTCCAGCGGCGGGGAGAACGAGGCGGGCATGAAGACCTCGCTCTGCTGGTCCAGAACGAATTCACGGATCGGCGGCGGCCAGCCTTCTTCCTTACTCGCCGAGGCGCGCACGGCGGCGCGGTGTTCGAAGCTGTCATAAGTCCAGACGTGGATGATCTGGTTGAGTGGGCCAACTTCGGTGTGCCAGAACGCGGCCAGTTTGGAGTGTTTCTCGCGCGTGGGCAGCGACGCGCCAAAGCGTTTCTCGACCTCGGCGGTCGAGCCTGGCCGCAATGTGTAAGTCCGCATTTCTATGATCATCGGCCGTCCTCCTGTTGCCTTGCCCAGGAAGACTAGAGCATTTCTTGTGCCGATGAAAACCGGGGTGGATTTGCGCCAAGCCAATTGGCGAAATTGATCGACCTCGGCACGGTCACCCGGCACGTCATGACCGGGCCGACACGTCATCGCGGGGCTTGACCCCATGCGCGCTAAATTAAGTCGGGGCAATCACTATTCTCGTCATGGCCGGGCTTGACTCGGCCATCTGGCGTGGCACGTGCGGCGGTTGATGGCCGGGTCGAGCCCGGCCATGACGCATGAATTGAGGGGCACAGCCGTTAATTAAGCACCTATGGGGCTTGACCCGGCGATCTCTCGCGGCACTGTGCGGCGAGAGTTGGCCGGCTCGGTGGCCGGCCATGACGGGGTTGACTCGGCATCACACGCCCAATGTGGCCAGACCCTCGTGAGCGTCAGCCCAGTTGGCGGCGAGTGGAAGGCTGTCGCGGAACATGGTGGCGAGATCGCTGACGGAAGCGTCATCCGGGCCGGAGCCTCCGTTCGATTTTTGCAACGCGCCGGCGGCGTCGGCCAGCCGCGTCAGACCAACGTTGCACGCCGCGCCGGCCAGAGCGTGCGCCGCGCGCTGAACGGTCCGGATGTCGCCGTCCGCCATGGCGCGCTGGATCGCCATCATGCGAGCGGGCGCTTCGTCCAAAAAAATGCGGATCATTTCGGCGACACCGTCCGGCCCGATATCGTGCGCGAGCCGGTGCAGAAACGCCCCATCCAACATCATGGAATCCGCGGCCGCGGGTCGGGTTGAAACCGAGACGGCGGCGGGCGTCGTTTGCTCCAGGACCGCACGCAACCGCTCCATCGTAACGGGTTTCGTCACGAAACCGTTCATGCCCGCCGCCTCACAGGCCGCGCGGTCCGACGGCAGCGCGTTCGCGGTCAGGCCGACGATCACGATGTCGCGACACGGCGGTTCGCCCGAGCGGATCATCCGGGTCGCCGTGAGGCCGTCCACCTCCGGCATCATCATATCCATCAGAATGACGTCGTAATCACCCTCGGCCGCCGCGCTGGCGGCGAGCCCGCCATCTTCCACCGCGTCAACCGTGTGTCCCATCCGCGTCAGCATGCGTGTGGCGACGTGACGATTGGTCGGATTGTCCTCGGCGAGCAGGACCTTCAGCCGGCGAGCGGACGCCGGTGCGTCTCGCGCGGATGCCTGCACCCGCGTCTCGATCGGCACGCGACGCAATTGAATGCTGACACGGAACGTGCTTCCCAGTCCCGGCGAACTATCGACGTCGATCGTGCCGCCCATCAGGGTGACCAGATGCTTACAGATCGCGAGCCCCAGCCCGGCACCGCCAAAACGGCGGGAGATCGAACCGTCGACCTGAGTGAATGCCGAGAACAGCTTCTGTTTGCCCGCCGGATCGATCCCCAGCCCACTGTCGATCACCGAGATGCCCAGAGTGACCGTTGCCAGACCGGAACAGATGACATTCGCCTCGACCCTGACGCCGCCGGATGGCGTGAACTTGATCGCGTTACCGATCAGATTGACCAGGATTTGGCGAAATCGCGAGGGATCGCCGGTAACTTTGGCCGGGACGTCTTCGCCGATCGATGCGGTAAGGGTGAGGTCCTTGGTTCGCGCCTGCCCACTCAGCATCGCGATCGCGGCTTCAATCGGAGAGCGCGGATCGAACGCGATCTCCTCGAGTTCCAGCCGTCCCGCGTCGAGCCGGGAAAAGTCCAGAATGTCCTGGATCAGCGACGACAAATGCTCGCCGGAATCATGGATGATGCGGACGTATTCCAGTTGCTCCTCATCCAGGTGCATGCCCCGCAGGAGGCCGGCCGCCCCGATGATGCCATTCATCGGCGTCCTGATTTCGTGACTCATGACCGCGAGGAACTCCGTGCGCGCCCGGATCCCCCCCTGGGCGGCATCCAGCGCGGCCGCCATTTCGCGCTCGATCCGTTTGCGGTCGGTGACGTCGGTGAAGGTTCGGACCGCGCTTCCATTAGGCAAAATGGTCGTTCGCACCTCCAGGACCGTACCGTCCGCGCGCGTGCGTTCATAGAACGCCCTCTCTGGATCGGCCTCGCCCTCGCCCTCGCCGACCATCTCGCCGGCCGGTTCCGTTTGAAACTCTCCATGCTGCTCCTGCCATTGCACTAACGCATCGAAACTGCCACCCGGACGAGCGAGCTCCGCGGGCAGGCCCAACAATTCCGCCACGCGCCGGTTCACGACCGGCATGCGCCGCCGCCCATCGATCATCAGGATGCCCTGGCTGATATTTTCGATGGTCATCGTCAAAGCCCGGTGAAACCGTGCCAGCCGATGCCGTTGCCGCAGCGTGATAAAACCCACGGACGTGACAATCAGCGACAGCAACGCCCCCGCGAGTATCGTGTCCCGGCGCGCTCGTTCATACGAGGCGAACGCCGCCGCCCGAGAGACGCCAACAGCGACGAACAACGGGTAGCCGGTCACCGCGCGATAGCTGACGATCGCGTCCCGGCCGATCGCGGTAACGGTACCGTCAGGTGACGATGCGCCGTCGAACATCCGAGCCATTTGCGGATTTGGGGCGGGAAGCACCGAAGCGCCGATCATCGCGGTGTCGGGTCGTGCCGCCCGAATGATGCCGTCTCGCCCGATCAGCATGGCCGATCCGTCGCCTACCCTTTCCGATTCACGGAACACGCCAAGCACATGAGGGTCGAGCGACGCGACGACCACACCCGCGAAGCGGCCGTCCGGTGTCGTCATGCGGCGCGTGAACTGGACGGACAGTTGACCCGATGCGCGGCCAATCACCGGCTTGCTGATAAACAATCGGTCCTGTGTCGCGGCGACCTGGATCCGAAAGTGCTCCCGATCGCCGATCATCACGTTCGACGGTGCATCGGCCGTGGTGGTGGTCAAGGTTAGCCCGCTGGCGTCCGCGACCGCCATTTGCACACTTACCTCCTGCAGAACCGTTTTGTCGCGCAGCCAGTTCCGCAAGGTGAAATGATCCGGATCGCGCAGATACAGATCGCGGACATGCTCCAACGCCTGGTCGAGCACAGCGATCGTGCGGCTCGCCGTTTCATCGAATGCCCGCGCGAGGTTGACCGTCTGGGTTTCGGCGTCCCGCAAGGCGCGTTGGCGTTCCTGCGTCAGATGGACACCGATGGCGCCCCATATCACGCACAGAGTGCATACCAACAGCGAAGCCTGGCCGACCACCGAGGCGGAGATCGAGGGCAGTCGCTTCAACACGGCACCATCGAGAAGGTGGATAGCCAGGGCACGAGATCGGCCTCCGACATCGCCTGAGAAAAATACCAGCCCTGACCGACTTCGCAGCCGATCCCTTTCAGCAGCTTGACGACCGTTTCGGTCTCGATCCCTTCGGCCACGACCCGCAAGCCCAGTTCACGCGCCATCGAAATTGTCGCGCGCACGATCTTCCATGCCTCCTGGTCGGTTTCGCACAACGAAATGAATGAGCGGTCGATCTTGAGTTCCGAAAACGGCAGCCGGAGCAAGGTCAACAGCGACGAGTGTCCGGTGCCAAAATCGTCGATCGAGATGTCGATCCCCTTGATGCGAAGCCGGGTCAAAACCTCCGCCGCGAGCAAGGGATTGGCGATCACCGTGCTTTCGGTGATCTCGGCGATCAAGGCATCTGGCCCGAGGCCGATTTCGGACAGCAAGCGGTCGATCTCGTCCGGCAGCCTGGGATCGGCCAACACCAGCGGGGAGATGTTGACCGCGACGCGGCAGTCCGGGTGCAGGACACGCCAGCGGGCGCAGGCCTCGAGCGATGCGCGCATGATGTTAAACGTCAGCGGCACGATCAGGCTCGATTGTTCCGCGAGGTGCACGAATACTTCGGGCGGGGGACCATGTCCGTTTCCCCTCGGCCAGCGGGCGAGTGCCTCGACCCCTACTATCCGCCCGTCGCTCAGCGACACCTGGGGTTGAAAGTGCGGCACGATCACTCCGGCCCGAAGCGCGTTGGCGAGTTCGTCGACACTCGGCGGACGGTCATCGGGTTCCCGCCGCGGCGCCTGACGAACCGGCGCGTTCCGCAGAAGGGCCCGCAGCGCGTCGGGCGAGGCGGGCTTTTTCAGCATACCGGCGACGCGCAAGCCGAGGTTCGAGGCCAGTCGAACGCTCGACGCGATGACGCGTTCATCGAGCTGGGAAATGAAAATCAGAACCGGATCGCTTTTGGCGTCGCTCAGGGCGCGAAACAAGCTGATGCCATCGGTCTCGCCAAGGCAAAGGTCCAGAATGACGGCGTCGTAGCGGTATTTCCGCAGATGCGCGATCGCGTCCGGCAGGTCGCCGGCGGCATCGACTTCATAGCCCATCGGTGCGACGGCGCGGATGACCAGCGTGCGCTGGACGCGCTCATCATCCACGACGAGCAGGCGCTTAGGGGCAGGAGGGAGGTGGTTCACGCGGAACCTCTGGGTTGGCGGCCTGGCAAAGCACATCGCACCAGGAAATGATGAACAATCCGTTAATCATCCCGACAAAACCGGATCGTAGTCCGCGTGAAATTGTGGCGCGGCGAAGTAAAATCGCTTAACCCCGGCAAATTCGAAATCCACGGACATCGCCGCCCGCATGCCTTCACGCAGGAACCCACCGGGCAGTACCCCATCGGGCACCCCACCGGGCAGTACCCCATCGGGCGCGACCCCATTGGGGATGACGCTCGACCCCGACGGCTACTATGCCCGCCTCGGCGTCCCCCCATGGGCTGGGCCGGCCACGATCACCGCGGCGTATCGCCGCAAGGCGCGGCTGGTTCATCCCGATGTACCCAGGACCGGCGACCCTGGCGCCTTCATGGCGTTGAAGCAGGCTTACGACGTGCTGATCCATGCCGAGCGCCGCGCCGCTTACGACCGCTCGGCGCGACAGGAGGCCGCGCCGGAGATCGAACCTGGTGAGATCGGCCCGGTGCCGATGCCGGACATGCCGACGCCGCCGACCCGTCACCCGCGATGGCGTGATCTGCCGGTCGCGGTGTGGGCTGGCATGGCCGTGGTGATGATGGTCGGGGCGATCGAGATCGCGCTGCATCTTGTCTCGCCGCAGCCTCCGGTGCGGCGAGAGGCCATCCCGGCCAACGCCGCCGCGGTCCCGCCGCTTCCGCCGGACGAGCCCGCACAGCCGGGCTATAGCCCGGCGAACTATGGTCCGGCGCCG
>JBEKGV010000190.1:0-7215 GCA_050012615.1 Acetobacteraceae bacterium
CGACGATTATTCTATTGCCGACATGATTTCCTGGCCGTGGGTGTTTATTTCAAAACCTTTAGGGCAGGCGCTGGATGAGTTTCCGAATGTATCCCGCTGGCGCGACGCGATCAAGGCACGGCCGGCTGTGCAGAAAGGCGTCGATGTCGGCAAGGACCTGCGTCGACGCGGAGATCATTCTGAAGAATCAAGGAAAATTCTGTTTGGTCAGACCGCGAAGTCGCTAAGCGGCGCTGCATAGCGGCTCAGGAACAGGCATTCGCCGAGTGACGCCAGGCCTGTTGCTCGCTTCCGCATTTGCCGGAGCCGCCTATACACTGGCACCCGGTCCGGCGTTTCTCGCCCTGCTGGGTATCGGTGCAGGCAGTGGACGGCGTGCCGGCGCCTTATTCCTCGCCGGACATTTCGCCGGCGACGTATCCTGGGCCACCCTGGCGCTGGTGGCGATTATCGGAGCCCGGACAATCGGCACGACGATCTTCAATGTGCTCGACCTCGTCTGCGGTATGTATCTGTGCTGGCTCGGCTATCGCGCGATGATGTCGCGCCGGCTTGATGACGGATCAACAACGTTCGTGTCGCGCGATCCGTTTCGCCGAGGCTTGGCCTTCGGTTTGTCGAACCCGAAGGCGTATCCGGTGGCTGTCGCGATGTTCACCGCGCTGCTGGCCGACCACGCGGCCGCGTTGGGCTGGCCGGCGTTGCCGCCCCTGCTTGCCGCTGCTTGCTGCGGCTTCATCGCCGCCGACTGCATCCTGATCGCCACCATTGGCGCCGGTCCGGTGCGCCGGTGGTACCGCCGGCACGCGCTGTGGGTCACCCGAGCGTCCGGGGTAATCTTCCTCGGGTTCGGCCTGCAGGCGATCGTCTCAGCCCGCGGGTAAGCGCTTCCCAAAGAAGGCCATCTCCTGTTGCGGATCAACCACCCAACACGCCCTGGGTTTCCACATACAATGAATAAATCGACTGGCTCGCGGCCATGAACAGCCGATTGCGCTTGCGGCCGCCAAAACAAACGTTAGCGCAACGTTCCGGCAGCAGAATGCGCCCGATCAGCACGCCATCGGGCGCGAACACGGCGACACCGTCATCGGAGGTGCCCCCGGAAAACCCACACCAGACATTGCCATGCACGTCGACCCGAATACCGTCCGCGTAACCGGGCATACCGTTGAAGAACACCCGCCCGTTCACCGTTTTGGCGCCGTTCTCGACGATATCGTAAACCCAGGTCGTCTTATCGCCGACAGCGGGTGTATCGACGACATAAAGCCCCGACTCGTCGGGCGAGAAAGCGAGCCCATTGGGCCGCTGCAAATCCCCAACGGCCACTGTTACCTGTCCTGATGCCGGATCCAGGCGATAGACTCGAAACGGATGCTCTTGCGGGGCGGTGTGGCCGAGATAGTTGCCGCGAGTGCCCGCGCCGTTGTCGCTGAACCAGATAGTGCCGTCCGATTTCACCACGACGTCGTTTGGACCGGTGAGTCTTTTGCCTTCAAAACTCTTCGCCAGCACGGAGATGGTTCCGTCATATTCCGTGCGGGTGACGTGCTGCGTGTCATGCTCGCAGCTCACCAGTCTGCCCTGGCGATCGCGCGTGTTGCCATTCGTATAGTGTGACGGCTCGCGAAAGACGCTGATCCCACCGGTGGTTTCATCCCACCGTAAGATCCGGTCGTTGGGAATATCGCTGAACAGCAAATATCGCCCATCGCCGAACCAAACCGGCCCTTCGGTGAAACGAAACCCGGTGGCGATACGCTCAATCGCCGCGTTGCCCAGTACGAGACCGTGAAAGCGATGGTCCAACGCAACGATGTTCGGGTCAGGATAACGAATCGGCGCGGACGAGTCCCAGCGAGACAGGTCGGAGATCATGCGGTGGTTCCTTCCCTCGGTTCAGTCTACCGGAGTGGACCATAATACCAGCCGGCCGAAAGATTGACGTACGGGCTTTCAAATCCGTCATGGCCCGGCTCGTCCGGGCCACGTGTACAAGCGCCGTGCCTCGACAGGTGGCCCGGACGAGCCAGGCCATGACGATAAAGGCAAGAGTCAATCTATCCGCCGGTTGGTATAAGACAGCCGTCACTCCCGGGTCCGCGTGATCGACCACACGGTGATGTCCCAGGCGTTGTGGATGCCGACCACCAACAGCATCCCCATGGACAGGGCGAGCGCGACGCAACCCATGTCCATCCGCGATATCAGCGTGATGCCGGATACGGTCTCGAACAGATAGCCAATAAGCGGCAATATTCCGTACCAGATTCGATCTTCCAAATCGATCGATTTGGAAAGGCCGTCTCGCACGGAATCGCGCCAGGTCAGGCAGTAATAGGCCACGCCAAATATCCCGCAAGCCGCGATCATCGCGCCAAACGATACCCAGCTCTGACCCGGGGCCAGGACGACAAGGCACACGATCACGATGCTGCTGAAATGGATGACGCTGGAAGACAGAAATATCCGTAACGGCACGGGCCTGCCGCCGCTGAAGGCGCCGGAGCCGACGGAAGCGGCGACGAACAGCAAACCGACCAGTGTGGCCGACGCGGCGCCAAGCAGAGCATAGAATTCGTGCCACTGGCCCAGAACCTCGACCAGCGGCCGCAGAACGTTCCCCTGCTGCATTTGACCTCCGCTTCGTTGCAAACCTGACCCTGGGCCTAACTCCGTATCGATGCCATGCTGACGGCGGGGACCGGGAGCTTGATTTCATCGTCCCCGCGATTGAGGCTCGGGACCGGCGATCCGACTGGAAGGATAAAAAAATGCCCGCGACTACCTACACGAGGCCCACGGTTTCTGCCCCTCCGGCAATCCCGCCCCTGCTTATCCCGCAACCGCCGATCGCACCATTGGTGCCGCCGGCTCATGTGGTCGATCTGATGACCATCGACGGATCGGCTCTGTTCGGAGCTCGATGGAAGGCGCTGGAAGCGAAAATCGTCCCGTGCCCGGCCCTGTCGGATTCCATGCCGGAGTTCAAAACGACCTACGACGTCGAGCCCCACGCCGAACTGAAAGGCTTCGACGACTCGGCCTGGCCCGAGGTCGCCGCGAGCGACCTTGGCGCGAAGCGCGGCGGCGGCATGGTGTCGTTTTTTTGGTTCCGCGCGACTCTGACGATACCGGTGCGCGCCGCCGGCTTCGACACCGCCGGGGCGAAAACGGTGCTGACGGTGAACGTCGACGATTATGCCGAAGTCTGGGTCAATGGAGAGATGCCGAGGGCCGCCGGAAGGCCAAGTCCGGCGGCGATCCAGGGCTTCAATATGCCCAATCGACTTGTGCTTCGTGATACGATCGACCCAGGCGAAAAATTTGAGATCGCGGTGTTCGCGATCAATGGTCCGATTTCGGCCGCGCCGGCGAATTTCCTCTGGTTTCGTGAAGCGAAAATCGAATTCTATCGCTGACGAGCACGCCGCTGTCCGGCCGCTGTTTCCGGCCCTTAAGCAACAGGAGCATGTCATGGCCGCGACCACGGACCGGAACAGCGCCGAATTCCAGCTTGGTTGGAACGCGGCTCTGACTGCCGCCCGCGATTGGCACGAGGCGAAGGCCAGGCAAGCCATCGTTCAGTCCAGACGCACCCGCTTTCCAAAAAATCTGGAGCGCGAGGCCGAGGTTCATAAGAATTCGGCGGAAATGATGATGACGCTCAGTCCCGACGACGTCTGACGTATAACTCAGCTAACAACGACAACGTTAAAACGGATATCGCTCTTGATTGTCACCACATTTCCTCGCCCGGTTCGCGAAATTGAACATATCCTGATCCCGCTGCGGGACGGTACTCGGCTGGCCGCACGGATCTGGCTGCCTGAGGACGCGGAACGCGATCCGGTCCCGGCGATTCTTGAATATCTTCCCTATCGGAAGCGCGACGGCACGTATGAACGCGATGCTCTGACGCATCCGTATTTCGCCGGCCACGGTTATGCCGGGGTGCGCGTCGACATCCGCGGCACCGGCGAGTCCGACGGATTGCTCTCCGACGAGTACAGCCAGCAGGAGCTGGACGACGCTCTGGAAGTGATCGAGTGGCTCGCCGCGCAAAGCTGGTGCAGCGGCGCGGTCGGGATGATGGGGATTTCCTGGGGAGGCTTCAACGCGCTTCAGGTCGCCGCGCTGCGCCCTCCTGCACTCAAGGCGATCATCACGATCTGTTCCACGGACGATCGCTATCGCGACGATGTACATTACATGGGCGGTGCGAAGCTCACGTCGGGGTTCGTCTGGGCCTCGTTTCTGTTCGGCACCGTGTGCCGTCCGCCCGATCCGGTGCTCGTCGGCGATCGCTGGCGGGAGATGTGGCTGCGGCGGCTCGAGAATGTTCCACTGTTTCTGGAGCGTTGGTTGCGCCATCAGCACCGCGACGCTTACTGGAAGCATGGTTCGATTTGCGAGGATTACGACGCGATCCAATGCCCGGTCTACGCGATCGGTGGTTGGACAGACGGTTATACCAATGCGATCCCACGATTGCTCGCGCGCCTGACCGCTCCACGAAAAGGACTGATCGGTCCCTGGGCTCACGCCTATCCGCATTTCGCCCAGCCTGGGCCGCAGATCGGCTTCCTGCGGGAGGCGCTGCGATGGTGGGATCACTGGTTGAAGGGCATCGACACAGGTGTGATGGACGAGCCTATGTTGCGCGCCTGGATGACGGACAGCGTGACGCCGGCAGCGTATCACAAGGAACTGCCTGGACGATGGATCGCCGAGCCGTCCTGGCCGCCAACAGAAATTAAACGGCATCGTCTCCTTTTCACGGATGACGGGCTGCGGCTGGACGCAGGGCCCCTCACCCCGCGCGCCGTATGTTCGCCCCAGTCGGTTGGCGAAACGGCCGGGAGCTGGTGTCCATTTGGGTCTCGCCCCGATCAGGCCGACGATCAACAGCCTGATGATGCGCGCTCGTTGGTGTTCGAAACCGCGCCGCTCGACGAGGCGATCGAAATCCTGGGAGCGCCGGTTATTACGCTCGACATCGCTTCTGATAAGCTGCTTGCCAATCTTGCCGTGAGGCTTTGCGATGTGCGTCCCGATGGGACGTCGTTGCGTGTCAGCTATGGCCTACTCAATCTCGCACACCGTGACGGGCCCGAGGCACCGGCGCCCTTGGTGCCAGGACAGCGCTACAGAATCCACATTCAGCTTAACGATGCTGGCTCGGTCATTCCATCTGGCCATCGGATCAGGGTCGCGCTGTCCACGACGTATTGGCCGATGATGTGGCCGAGCCCGGAAAACGCGACGGTGACGGTGTTCGGAGGTACGCTCGATCTGCCGGCGCGGGTTCCTGGCCGGGCGGATGCGGTGCTGACATCGTTGCCGCCCGCGGAGACCGCTCAACCCGAGCGACCGACGGTGCTAAGCTCAGGTCTGGCGCGGATCGACCGGATCGGCCTTTCACTCGGCGTTGAACGAAACTCTCAGTGCGATATCGAAGGGGAGGACCCGCTCAGCGCCAACGCTGCGTCGTGCCATACGCAAACCCTGGAGCGCGATGGCTGGCGAGTACGGATCGAGACGCATATGCGAATGTCATGCACATATGACGCTTTCCAGTTGCAGGCGACCTTGCTGGCATGGGAGGGCGACGACGAGGTTTGTCGCCGGGAGTGGGATTACAGTGTGCCGCGAGATTTGCTGTAGGGACGCGGCTCGGCGGGTCTGGAGTTCTTCGAAGCGAGGGAAGAGACGATGGAATTCGAACTCAAATACACCAAGGCGCAAGAAAATTTCCGCGACGAGGTCCGGACCTGGCTTGCCGCGAACGCGCCGGACGGGATCACCGCGCGCCCGCGAACCTTCGAGGAATCACGTGCGATATATTTGATGCGTCGTGAACTCGGCGGGAAGCTCGGCGCCAAAGGCTGGCTTTATCCGTCCGGCGAAAGGCAATACGGCGGCGGCGGTCTCGATCTGGATCAGATCATCGTGTTGGAGGAAGAAACCGCGCGCCTCGGCCTTGGCCTGCCACCGTATTATGACAGCGGTGGCAAGATGGGCAGCGCGAGCATTCGCGTCTGGGGCACCGCGGAACAGAAGCAGCGCTTCCTGCCCCCCATCTACCGAGGCGATGTCCGCAGCTGGCAGTTACTGACGGAACCTTCCGCCGGGTCGGATCTGGCTGGGGTCAAAACCACGGCGATTCGCGACGGCGGCGTCTATGTCGTGAACGGCCAGAAAATTTACATCGGGTCGCACCATGGTGCCGATCGTTACTGGACCATCGCGGTCACCGATCCCAAGGGCAAGCGCCACCAGAACGTGTCCTGGTTCATGATCGATGCGTCGCTGCCGGGCATCACCACGCAGCCACTTTACATGCTCAGCGCCCAGAGTGAGGGCGAAACGGATGAGCATGGCCACAAGAACATCATCTTCTTCGACAATGTCCGGGTTCCCGCCGATTGCCTGGTGGGCGGCGAGAATAACGGATGGAAAGTCGCCTCGACCCACCTGGAGGTAGAACACAGCGGCCAGGGCAACATCCGAACCAATCCGGTCTGGCTCGCCTTGCTGGCACATTGCCGCGAACAGCACCGTGACGGCAGGAAGCTGATCGAGGACCCCGAGGTGCGCGCCAAACTCGCGGAGATCTTCAGTCGCCTGGAAGCGGTGCGGCTGTTGTCAACCCGTAATTTTTGGATGGTCTACGCCGGCGAGAAGCGGTCCTATGAGGGATCGCAGGTATCCTACCTCCGGAAGACCACGAATCTCTGGCTGACCAAGGCCATTCTCGACCTCCTCGGTCCGGCGGCACTCACCAACGATCCAATTCTGGGGGCGATGGATGGCATGGCCGAGGCGCAGCAGCGGCGGGGTATCGTCGAGCAGCATCCCGGTGGCACGACCGATATTCAGCGGGTCGTCATCGCCCGCAGGCTTGGCGTCGGCGCGAGGGAGCCGCAACAAGCCGGCCGTCTGGGCGAAGACGGCATGGCGCGCAAAACCCCGCCGGCCGCGCAACCGGTGGAGGTTTGAGACGTGGACCTCTCTCTGACCCCATCGCAAATTCTGATCCGCGACAGCGCACGTGCATTCGTCCGGCGGCACGTCCCCAGAACGGAACTGGTGCGCCAGGCCAAGGCTGGTGAAACCTGGGACCCCGCCTGGTTCGCGCACTTCCGGGAGGCGGGTTGGACCGGCGCACTTGTGCCGACAGAATTTGGCGGGCTGGACCTCGACCCGCTC
>JBEKGV010000191.1:0-7200 GCA_050012615.1 Acetobacteraceae bacterium
GGGCATTGGCGATCAGCCGTTGGACCTCTTCATGCGGCAGTTTGCCTAGCGCATTGCGCGGAAGCTCAGGGACGACGCAAATCGGCCGCGGCAGGAACGCCGGGTCGATCCGTCGCCGAAGCTCGGCCAGGATGAAATCGATGTCGCGCCCGGGAGCGACAACGAACGCGGCCAGCCGGCTCACGGCATCCGTTTCCGCCCCGTCGGACATGACGAAGGCACCGTCGCTGACCCCGTCGATGGCGTTGAGATGGTAATTCAGATGGACCAGCGACGTCCGCTTGCCGGCGACATTGACCATGTCAGCGATCCGGCCGTGCAACAGGAACGTTGTCTCGTCACGTAGTTCTATCACGTCCGGCAAAATGGTTTCCACCGCGATGGGACTACCCGAAGCCCATGTTCCAGTTTGGTCCTGACGGAGGACAATGCCGTCGAGGCAGCGCCATTCCTCGGTCACGGCGGTGCGGCGGGCGGCGATCTGACCCGCCTCGGAGCAGCCGTAAATCTCATGCAGCGACACCGCGAAGCGCGCCTCCGCCTCCCGCGCGATCTGGGCCGACAGCGGCGCCGTGGCACACAAAACCAGATCGACCGGCGGTGGAGCTTCCGGCTCCGCGAGCAGGACGCGCAAATGGACCGGTGTCGTGACGAGGATCCTGGGCCGCGGCGCGACAGCCAGATGCGCTTTTATGTCGGCCGGGTAGAACAGCCGCTCGGCGTCCAGCGCCAGTTCGTGTTGCAATGCCAGCATCAACAGGGATTCCAGGCCGTAGCTGTGCTGGTGCGGCACCGTTCCCAGCAGAGAAGCAAAGCCCAAGCGGGCGATGTCGAGACGGCTGCCCTCCGCGAGCGCGCTGGCGACCAACTCGCCCCAGCGTCTCGCGTGCGGCCGTGGCCGTCCGGTCGATCCCGAGGTGAACAGCACGGCGGCGGGCTGTTCGGCCGCGAACACGGGGATCGCCGGGGCAGCGCCGTCACGGTTCAGGCCCGCGGGGTATCTAAAGACTGGAACGCCACCCGCGGGAGATGCCCCGTCGGCCAGACAATAAAAATCCGGGTATTGGGTCCGCAGGTGCTCGAGCAAATCCGGCGCGTCATGCGGTGGCAGGAGGTTGACCTGTTTCCGGCACAGCACAGCGGCGAACCCGACGGCGAAGCGATAGCGGTCGGAGCAGAGATTGACCACGTGGCCGCCCGCCGGGAGCGCCTCCGCGAGCGCGGCGACGTCGCGCAGAAACGTCTCCGCCGCGATCGGATGTCCGGACCGCCAGGCGAAGGCCGCTCCCGGCCGACGCGCGCGGAGCAGGGGATATTCGGTCATTCGCGGGGTCCACGGGCGCGCGGTCCATGGGCGCGGGGTCCACCGGCGCGAGGCGCGTTCCTGGAGGGCGTCATGGGTTCCTGATCTGGCTGGCCAATCGAAAGCCGTCGGTCAGGCGTTCGCGCGGCCAACTGCCGTGGCGCCATGTCCGCCACGCGAACTCGCAGGAGAACATCGCGACAAGCAAGGGCAGATTGAGGACGTTGACGAACAACGACCATATCCGGAATGGCGCGAACAACAGCAAAAGCAGCGACACCAGCAGTTGACCGGCGCAAAACAAGCACCAGGCCACGGTCACTCGCCTGGTGTAACGGACGACGATCGGCGGCAGGTCTCCGCGGGATTTCTCGGCGAAGACAGTAATGATCGCTTTCCGCCCAGGAGCGAGCGACGCGGCGAAGATGGCGAGCAAGGAGAGATAGGCGATCGTGTGCGGGACGGCGGAGGATGCGACGATGCCTTCCCCGGTGAACCGCCAGATCGCCAGAGTGATGACGAACACGGCAGCGCACCCTGTCCAGCGGAGGCCAGCGGTTGGCGCGAAAGACAGCGCGATCCAGGCGATCACGACGGCTTCCAACACGATCAGAGCGCCAGCCCAGACCATGCCCCGTTGTGTCGCCAAGGCGACATGGATGCTCAGCGGCGCGATCAGGCATGCCAGGATCGCCGCTCCCTTGCGGACGCGGGAGGACACGCGAGGCATTCAGATGGTCCGGCGCTTCTGAATATCGTTGTTCAGGCTGCGTAAGGACTGGAAGATGTTCGCGTTGTTCTCGTCGTCGGAGCGCAATTGGACGCCGTAGGTCTGGGAAATCGCCAATGCGATTTCGAGCACGTCGATCGAATCAAGCCCCAGGCCCTCGCCAAAAAGGGGCGCTTCAGGATCGATTTCGGAAGCCGGAACATCGAGGTTGAGGGTCTTGACGATCAACCTGGCCAGTTCCGCTTCGCTCTCCGCCTGTTTGGTCAAGTCTGACATTTATCCATCCCTGTGGCATCCATCCTATTGGGTCGCGTCAAATTCTGGACCGGAGGCCGCACGATCTCATTTGGCCCCCACGATCTACGCCCTGATTACACCAGAGCCGTTCCGTTAACTACCGTGGTTCCGGCTGCGATGCGACAGGCCCATGGTTTGGCGAAACCCGGCTCGGCCGGTCCGCGCCAACAGGGCACCTGGGCACGATCGCCCGGACGTTTCGTCATCCGGGAGACGTGACGTCAGACCCGGGATCCGAAGCGCGCCATGCCAGCCAGGCCTACAACAATCCTGCCGCGATATTCACTGTCAACGCGATGGAGCTTCCCAGTGTACCGTCGATTGTCGTCTCTGGCCGGCGCGGCTTCTACCGGAGGCCGCCCGGCGTGACGTCGTGGAGACAATTCCGGCCGCGGAAATCGGGCCCGTGACGAGAAAGATTGGCGACGGCACGCGAACCCTCATGTCGTTCTTCATTCGATACGAACTACACGGAACATTGACCCATGACGACCGTTCCACCAACGTCATCCTTGGACCTGACCCGTGTGGCGCTCCGTCACGGGTCATAATTCAAGGCCGTTGGTACTCAACGCCTTCATCGAGGGAATCGCTGAGTCCATGTCTCGTCTTGTCGTTGTCTCCAATCGTGTCGCCCCCATCCAGGAGGGCGAGGCAACGACCGGCGGTCTGGCCGCCGGGGTGCTTGACGCGTTGCGGCAGAAAGGCGGGATCTGGCTGGGCTGGAGCGGCAACATCCGCGACATCCCGGAACAGCACCCCGAACAGTCGGTTGGCGCGATCTCACTGTTCACGATCGATTTGTCACGCCAGGATTACGATCTTTACTACCGCGGCTTCGCCAACGGCACGCTTTGGCCGGTGTTGCACTATCAAATCGGTCTGGGGCGGTTCGAGTGGCCGGAGTATGAAGGCTATCGGCGCGTCAACGCGATGTTCGCTCAGGCGCTGGCGAAGCTGGTGAGAGCGGACGATCTGGTCTGGGTGCACGATTATCAGTTGCTTTATGTCGCTGAAGCGGCGCGTGCGACCGGTCTGTTGAACCGTATCGGACTGTTTCTGCACGCACCGTTCCCGGCACCCGGTGTATTCATGACGATCCCGGCACATGCGGATCTGTTTCGGGCCGTTTGTCAATACGATCTGTTGGGCTTTCAAACTGAAGCCGATCGCACGGCGTTCATTGACTATGCCATGCGATACGCGGGCGGCTCGATGCAAGGAAGTGTCCTGTCGATTTTCGACCGCGTTGTCCGTACCGGCGTTTATCCCATTGGTGTGCATGTGGACGAGGTGAGGGCGTCCGCCGAATCGCCGCGCTATCGGCGGCAGGCGACGCGGATCAGGGCGGCTCTGCTGGATCGGTTGATCCTGAGCGTGGACCGGCTGGATTACTCGAAGGGCTTGCCGCAGCGGTTCGCCGCGTTCGAGCGGTTTTTGGCGGAGTATCCGTCGCATCACGGTGTGGTGACGTTCATGCAGATCGCTCCGCCATCGCGCTCCGACATCGAGACGTATCAGGTGATCCGCCGTCAGTTGGAAGGGGAAACCGGCCGGATCAACGGCCGGTTCGCGGAGGTGGACTGGGAGCCGTTGCGATATTTGAATAAAAGCTTCGACCGGAACGTTCTGATGCCGCTATACGCGGCGGCGCAGGCGTGTCTGGTGACGCCTCTGCGGGACGGAATGAACCTGGTGGCGAAGGAGTTTGTCGCCGCCCAGGATCCGGATGATCCAGGGGTGCTGATCCTGTCGGAGTTCGCGGGTGCGGCGCGGGAGCTGCGCGATGCGCTGCTGATCAATCCTTATGACGAGGCCGGTATGGCGGAGGCAATGGATCGCGCGCTGCTGATGCCGCTGGAGGAGCGGCAGGAGCGGCACCGTGCGATGCTGGCGATCATGCGGGAGAACAGCCTGGAACGGTGGCGGGATCGGTTCGTGGCGGATTTGCGAGGGTAGGTTGAGACCACGCTACTGACGTCATTCCCCACGCTTTGGACACGTCATCCCCACGGCGGAGCGACACGTCATCCCCGCGCCGCCGACACGTCATCCCCGGACTTGATCCCATGGGCGCTAATTTAGGGTCGCGGCATCCACTTTTCTCGTCATGGCCGGGCGTGACCCGGCCATCTGTCGAGGCACGTGCGGCGATTGATGGTCAGGTCAGGCCCGGCCATGACGCGTAAATTGAGGTGTGGGCGTCTTAACTTAGCGCCTATGGGACTTGACCCGGGGACCATTACAAGCACCGGCTTACGATCGCTCCCCGCAGGGCCCTCACGTCAACACTTTCTTCAGAATTCAGTGTGCAAATTGAAAAGCCGGCGGGAATACCCCCGCCGGCCAATCACAGGAGTTGCAAGATGCTGATCCATCTTCTCTTCCTATTGCTGATCGTGCTGATCCTTGGCGTAAAAGTCAAGATCATTATCGGGCGGCCGTAGGGGTAAGGGGCCGGTCCGTTCGCGGGCCGGTCCTCCCCGGTGATCACCGCGCCGCCGCGGTGCGATGCGGGGCTCCGTCCGTCAAACCGCCACGCCTACATATTTCGATGACGGACGGATCAGCCGACCTGTCTTCCTTTGCTCCAATGCGTGCGCGATCCACCCCGCGCATCGTCCCACGGCGAACACCGGCGTGAACGCCTCGCGCGGAAAGCCCACCGCGTCGAGCAAAAGCGCCGCCATGATCTCCACATTCGGTGGTAGTCGCCGCCCTGGCTTCACGCGTTCGACGACCGCGGCGACGCGTGCCTCGACGAGTGACGCGAATGCCAACCGCCCAGAAATCGGACCCATTTGAGTGAGCGCGGACCGCATCGCCTCCGCTCGAGGATCGTTGCCGCGAAACACACGATGGCCGAAACCCATCAGCCGTTCTCCCGAGCGCAGTTTCGCCTCCAGCCACGCGTCCAGGTCGGGCGCGGCCTCCGCGGCATCCAGCATGTCCAGCGTCGGCCCTGGCGCGCCGCCATGCAGCGGGCCGGTGAACGCGCACCATGCACCGAGCACAGCAGCCGCCAACGACGCCCGGGTCGATGCCACGATGCGCGCGGTGAAGCTGGAACCGTTCAGGCCGCTTTCGGCCATGACGGTGAAATATGTATCCAGCGCGGCGACCATCGCCGGATCGGCCGCGGCGCCATGCCACATCCGCAACAGATCGGCCGGCGTCGACAACGCGGGGTCGGGCTCGATCAGCGCCATGCCATTGTTTGACCGCAACAACGCCGGTACCATCACGGTCATCGCGCCGATCAACTCGAACGGCGTCACGCTGTCGGGCAGAAATGCCAGACCTGAACGCATGCCCTCGAGTAACGGCCGGTCCCGCGCGCGGTCGAGCCATCCGCCCAAACCGGCGAATGCCGCCACCCTCGCGGCGCCAAACGCCTCGGTCAGGGCCGCGCGTGTCAGCGCTTCTCCGGCGAAGCCATCCCACAGCAGAGCAACCGTGCCCTCGAACCCGTGGTTGGCGACAAGGCCGGGCAGATCGTGACCGCGCATCCATACCATTCCGCGCTCGGAATCGGTATGACTCAGCACCGTTTCAGCCACGATCACGCCTTCAAGTCCGCTGGACATCATTGATCTCCTATCGCCAATTCGGCATACCCCGCGCGCTGTGCCTGATCCAGGGCGCGCCGGCGCCAGAACGGGGACAGCCCGGGTGGAGTGTCGCGGCCGGAGTGTCCGAGGGGGAGTGTCCCAGGGGGAGTGTCCCAGAGGGAGTGTTATCGTGAAGCAACCCAGGAAATTGACCGAAGGCCAGCGTGCCTACGAAGCCCGTCGTGCCGCCAAGGCAGGCCTGAGCCTCGACAAATGGCTGGCCGCGAAGGAGCGCGACCGGCTGAACGAGGAAAAAGCCAAGGCCAAGGCCGCGGTCGTCGCGCAACCGGCCAAGCCGCCGGGTTTCCTCAAGCGCCTGCTGGAGCGTGCCCACAAACCGTTGGGGTCCTGACGCATTCTCGCCGCCCATGCCGATTGGAGCATCGATCCCCGCAAGCGTTGGGCCGCGATCGCGCATCGGGAGGGCAGCGGCTGGCGGCTCGCCGTGCCTCGGCTTGTCGGTGATCCGGCGGCGTTTTTGGACCTGCTGCGGGCGGAGGCCGAGGGCGCTCCGGTCGCGCTCGGCGTGGACCTGCCGATCGGCATCCCAAGAACTTACGCCGCACTTCGGCCCGAGCCCGGGTTCCTGGGATTTCTGGACACGATCCGGGCCTGGCCCGACTTTTTCCGGGTTTGCGAGACGCTGACGGATATTCGCCATGACCGTCCATTTTACCCGGCGCGCGGCATCAAGGGCATGACCCGAGCGTCCCACGCCGCCGCTCTGGGCCTTGGCGGTGCATCCGGACTGTGCCGCGCCTGCGATCGCGCCACCCTGGAGCGCCCCGCCGGCGCGCCTCTGTTCTGGACCCTGGGCGCCAACCAATCGGGCAAAGCCGCGATCGCCGCCTGGCGCGACATGCTGCTTCCCGCGTTCGCGCAAGGCGGCGCCGTTCGCCTCTGGCCGTTCGAGGGCCCGTTTCGCGCGCTGCTGGCACATGGCACCGTCGCGGTGGCGGAGACCTATCCCGCTGAGGCGTTGCGTCACCTCGGCATCAAATTACGCGGCAGCAAGCGGCGCCAGTCGGATCGCGCGCTGGCAAGCGAAGCGCTGCTGGCGGCGATGATCCGCCTGCACGTTGTGCCGGAGCCGGCGCTGATCGACGCGCTGGTCGACGGCCTCGGCCGCGATCCCGCCGGAGAGGATCGGTTTGACTGTCTCCTGGGCGTGCTGTGCGTGATCAATGTCGTTGAGGGACACCGGCCGGATGACACGCCGGACGATCCTTGGCTGACGACGTGGGAGGGGTGGGTGCTTG
>JBEKGV010000192.1:0-7196 GCA_050012615.1 Acetobacteraceae bacterium
ATTATGACAATACTCGCCAGCACGTGGCGAGGATCCTATCGAACCGTTCCAGCAACCCGACGCTCATTCATGACCATCGCCCTCAATTCAACTTAAGAACAGCCCGCCGCAATTCCGCCAGCTTTGCCGCCGCGATGGGCGTGTCGAATTGCCGCGCCCGTTCCCGCCCCGCCTCCGACAATGCCTCCCGCCGCGCCGGGTCCGCCGCCAGAGCCTGAATCGCCGCCGCGATATTTTCCGGGTTGTCCGGATCGACGTAGACCGCGTCATCCCCCGCGATCTCCGGCAGCCCGCCGCGCGGGGAGACGATCAGTGGCGCCCCACACGCGAGCGCCTCCAGGGCGGTGAGGCCGAATGGCTCGTTCCAGCGGCTTGGGACGACCACGATGGCGGCCCGCGTCATCGCCTCCAGGACCAGCGGATGATCGAGGTAACCTGTGAACCGAACACCGGCCGCCGCCGCCCGATCGCGGATAAAACGGACATAGTCCGTCTCCCGGCTCGTGGCGCTCATGCCGTCGGCGCCGATGATCTCCGCCCGCCAGCCCGGCAGTGACGGCAGTGCCAGCGCACAGGCATGGATAAAGCTGTCGGGGGCTTTGTCGGGCACGACCCGGCCGGCGAACAGGATCAGCTTCTCCCGCTCCACCCGAGGCGGGACGGCGGCGAGATCGATGCAGTTGTGCAACACCTCCACCGGTCCGGCGGTATGGTCGAGCCCCTCCATGAAGCGCCGCCGCAGCCAGGCCGAAGAGGTCATCACGGGGCGCAACCGCCGCGACAGTTTCGTTCTCTGGGCGGGGGACCGGGCGGCGCGCATGCCGGTGGGATCGTTGTTCAACAGCAGCCCCACGGGAGTGCGCGGGAACAGCCTGGTCAGAGCGAGCGCGATCTCGGGCCGGTTGTGCACCTCGATCAACGCCGGCCGCGCGCGGCGCAGCGTCCCGATCATACCGGCGACAAACCGCAGATTGATATTTCCGGGCCACCAGGGGGCGGGGCGGACCGCCCGGTAGGGGACCTCGGGAAACGGCGGGCCATCCTGTTCGCCGCCGATCACCAGGGTGCGAAAACCCGGTGCGGTCGCGTAACGCCGCGCGAGCATGCCCAGTGCCCCCGAGCGGCCGTGCCCGAACCCCTCGCGCGGCGGCAGGATCACGGCGACAAGCGGGAAATCTCCAGCGGGCCGGTCGTCCTGTTCCGTCCAATCAACGCTCCCGGCCGGCGTCGCCATGGGCTAATCCGTCGCGGGCTTGAGCGGCCCAGGGGAAACGTTGCCGGAAGGTGGCGATCCAGCGCTGGTGAGATTGCCCTTGGCCGGGACGCTGCCGTTGCCTGGGCCCTTTCCGTCCCCGGCGTTCCCGGCGGACGGGGCAGCGGGCTCACGGCCGATGAAACGTTCGACCACTCTGTCGATCCCGCCCGCGGCCTCCTGCGCCGCGACCACCGCGACATCGCCCCAAAACTGGTCCAGCGATCCCGCCGGAACGGCGTTCAACTGGGAGACCTTGCCGCTCATCACGCCACTGGGCCGCGTCACGGTCCAGGCGATCTCCACCTGCTGCTGACCTTTGGGCAGCGGCGTGATCGCCACCGTGCCTTTCACGATGAAGTCGGCGTTGTCCGGTCTGAGTTGCACCAGTGGGCCCATCTCCGCGAGGCGGGCCCGGATCTGTTTCGTCAGCATTAAATTGCCGTCGCCTGGCGCGCCAGTGACCTCGGGGACATAGATTTTGGCGACCCGGTGGAGCAAGCTGTTCGGATCGGCCCGGTCGCGGGTCGCACGTATGCTCATCATCAGCGCCACGATTTTCGGCACCGCGTCCTCTGCCGCCTGGCCGAGCGTACGGGGAGAGCCGCTGGTCCAGCCGGAGGCAGAGGACGCGCTACCGGTAATCGCGCCCTCCTCGTGCCCATTCGGGTCCAGGACGGCATAGCGGGGCACCACCTCGTCCCCCTTGCGCTCCGCGGTGACCGCCAGCTTCCAGTCGCCCTTGCGCGGCTCACGGGCAAGGGTCGGAACTTCCTGGTGTTGCAGGCTGAGCGCCAGCAAGTCCGCGAAGTCGCCATCGGCCCGGGGGTCCAGCAGCGCCTGCGACGGCGGCGGCACGGCGAGCATGGGTACCGCCGGCACCGCCAGCCGGCGCGCCGTGGCGCCGGGATTGCCGAGGAACGGCTCGGGCAGGTCACCGCACGCCGACAGCACCATTGGAAGCGCCACCGGGAGCACCACCGGGAGCACCACCGGGACCAACATCGCGAAGCGAAGCAAGAAGCGGAAAAGCATGCGCCGGTTTCAAGCAGATGTTGCGTCGCGCGACCAGAAGCGGGAAGTTTCGGCCATGCCGTTCATGATCCGTCCGCTCCGCGTCGACGAAGCCGCGTTGTACCGCGACGTCAGGCTCGAGGGCCTCCGCGCGCATCCCGAGTCATTCTCCGCGACGTTCGAGCAGGAGGCCGCACAACCGCTGACATTCTTCACCGAGCGGTTAACTGGCTTCACTGGTCGGCTAACCGGCGGCGGCGTCTTCGGCGGGTTTCGCGACCAGACCCTTCTGGGCATCGTCGGCTTCGCGATCCAGGCCGGGGCGAAGCGCGAACACAAGGGCATGTTATGGGGCATGTATGTGCGACCGGACGCGCGTGGGTCCGGTCTTGCGCGGGGTCTCGTCGAGGCGCTGCTGGAGCATGCGCGGGATCGCGTGGAGTTGGTCCAACTCACGGTGACGGCCGATAACCTGAATGCCAGCCGTCTGTATGCCTCACTTGGGTTCCAGCCCTACGGGATCGAAGAGCGCGCGCTGAAGATCGATGGGCGGTATTTGGACGAGGTGCTGATGGCGAAGCGGCCGCCCTGAATGGCGGCCTCGCGGGCCCGCGTCAGGGAAACGGCTCTTTGCGCATGTTGAAGGCGATCGAAATCCGCGGCCGATCGCCCTGATGCGGCGGCACGGCGTGGGGCACATAACTGGGAAACAGGATCATCAGGCCAGGCTGCGGCCTGAATCGAAAATTCCCAATCGGGAGGTCGGGAAAGAAGATATTCGTGCGCGCGGGATTTGGATCGGAAAGCTGGATGGTCGTGCCCTCGGCGGCCGAGTTCGATTCGCCATGATCGACGTAGTAAACGCCGGACCAGGTCGCGCTCGGATGCGTGTGAATGTTGTTGTAGTTGCCGCGCCGGCTGACGTTCGCCCAGGCGGTCAGGGTCCAGCTGAAGGTTTCGGGCGGGCGGCCGTACTGGGCGTATAGACGGCCTGTGGCCTCCTCGACCATTTCGTGCATGTGATGGATCAACCGTTCGCCCGCGCTGCCGCAGAATTCCAGCCGCCCGGTCGCGGAGTGCCAGCCGCCGACATTGGTTTGCTGCATGCCGGGATGATTTCGCGACTGCTCCAAAATACTCTTGCGCAGTTGCGGATTGAGTTCGGGCCCGTCAGGCCACAGATACTCGAGCACCGGCGTTCCAAACAGAGACGCGGAACCCATTCCGACCAGGGCTGACATTCAGACTGACCCTCCCACGCGGAGCCCGGGCGATCGCTTGCGTCCGCCCTCAATGGGTGGAAGCCTAATCCACTGTCAGGGTATCCGGGAGGGGGTGTCAGCAATTTTGTTCAGGATCAGGGACTAGCCTGGCGGCTTTGTGGTGTCGGCGCGCGGTGCCGTGCGGGGGAGATCACCCCGGGCAAGCCCCATGGGCGCTATATTAAGATCGATGCACCCTACTTTTCTCGTCATGGCCGGGCTTTTCTCGTCATGGCCGGGCTTGACCCCATAGGCGCTAAGTTAAGGCCGATGCACGCCGCTTTTCTCGTCATGGCCGGGCTCGACCCGGCCATCTGGCGAGGCACTTGCGGCGATTGATGGCCGGGTCAAGCCCAGCCATGACGAGAAAAGCGGGATGCGCCTCATCGCCTATGGGGTCAGGCCCGGCGATGACGAACCGGATACGGTGATGGTTACCTGGTCCGGGTTCCGCGGTTGGGGCGCCTGAAGCCGGCCCGACTCGGCGCGGTGATGTTGCATGGGAAGCGCCGCGTGGTAGACGACCGGCACCTCTCGAACACCCAGGACCAAAATGAACGAGCATTCCCTCGCCACCAGCGTGGACCGCTTCTTCTCCGCACCACTCGCCGAGACCGACCCGGAACTCGCCGCCGCTCTGGGCTCTGAACTCGACCGCCAGCGTGATGGCATCGAGTTGATTGCCTCGGAGAACCTCGTGTCGGCGGCGGTGTTGGAGGCGCAGGGTTCGGTGCTGACCAACAAATACGCCGAGGGTTATCCCGGCCGCCGCTACTACGGCGGATGCATGTATGTCGACGTGGCCGAGGAACTGGCCATCTCGCGAGCGAAACAACTGTTTTCCTGTTCCTTCGCCAACGTGCAGCCCCACTCCGGCGCGCAGGCCAATCAGGCGGTGTTTCTGGCGCTGTGCAAACCGGGGGATACGGTGCTTGGCATGAGCCTCGCCGCGGGTGGACACCTGACGCACGGCGCCGCGCCGAACCTGTCGGGCAAATGGTTCCACGCGGTGCAGTACGGGGTGCGGCGGGAAGACGGGATCCTCGACTATGAAGAACTGGAGCGCCTCGCCCGGACCGAGCGGCCGAAACTGATCATCGCCGGCGGCTCGGCCTATCCGAGAGTCATAGATTTCCCCCGCATTCGGCGGGTCGCGGACGAGGTGGGCGCTTATTTCATGGTCGACATGGCGCATTTCGCCGGGCTGGTCGCGGCCGACCAGTTCCCGAGCCCGCTGCCACACGCGCATGTCGTGACCACGACGACGCACAAGACGCTCCGAGGTCCGCGCGGCGGCATGATCCTCTCCAACGACCCTGCGATCGGCCAGAAGATTAACAGCGCGGTGTTTCCGGGACTGCAGGGCGGGCCGCTGATGCACGTCATCGCCGGCAAGGCGGTGGCCTTCGCCGAGGCGTTGCGTCCCGAATTCCGGGTCTACCAGAAAGCGGTGCGCGACAACGCCCGCGTGCTGGCGGAGACGCTGAAAGAAGCCGGCCTGGATATTGTTTCGGGGGGCACCGACTGCCATCTTCTGCTGGTTGATTTGCGGCCGAAGCGGGTGACCGGCAAATCGGCCGAAGCCAGCCTGGAGCGCGCTCAGATCACCACCAACAAAAACGCCATTCCGTTCGATCCGGAAAAGCCGGCGATCACCTCGGGCGTGCGTCTCGGGTCTCCCGCGGCGACGACGCGAGGCTTCGGCACTGCCGAGTTCCGGGAAATCGGGCTGATGATCAACGAGGTGCTGGAGGGCCTCGGCCGCTCCGACGACGGCACCAACGCGGCGGCCGAGGCGGCGGTTGGCGCGCGGGTCCGGGCGATGTGCGCGCGGTTCCCAATCTATTCCGGACGGTAATCGAGATGCGTTGCCCGTTCTGCGGTTCCGACGACACTCAGGTGAAGGACAGCCGGCCGACCGAGGAGAACGGCGCCATCCGCCGCCGCCGCTTCTGCGGCACCTGCGGCCAGCGCTTCACGACCGTCGAGCGGGTGCAGTTGCGCGACCTGACGGTGGTGAAAAGCGACGGAAGGCGGGTGCCGTTCGACCGCGACAAGCTGGCTCGGTCGATCCGGGTCGCGCTGCGCAAGCGGCCGATCCAGGAGGAGCGGATCGAGCGTATCGTCAATTCCATCGTCCGCCAGCTTGAGGCATCGGGGGAAAGCGATGTGCCCACCAAGCAGATCGGCGAACTGGTGATGGATACGCTGAAGGAACTGGACAAGGTCGCGTATGTGCGCTTCGCCAGCGTTTATCGTAACTTTCGCGAGGCGAAGGATTTCGAGGATTTCGTGGGGACGTTGGGCGGGGAGGTGTGAGCGGGTGCCGAACACTCGCGGGATAGTGCTGTGTCGGGCCTGGCTAAAGAAAAGTGGAGCCACAGATCACACAGATTCACACAGATAATTTGGCTCGGACTACGGCCAATCGCCGAAGTGATTGACGTATCGGGACGGTCACCCATCACGTCATCCCTCGGCTTGATTTTTGGGATAGCTCAACAGATTATTCGGAACACCTTTATCTGCGTTCATCGTTCTTCATCGGCGTTCATCGGCGTTCATCGGCGTTCATCGGCGTTCATCCGCGGTTAAAATTCTTTCTGAGCGGCCAGGTCACGCGGAAATCTGGCGATTGAAGAATTTTTAGCCGCAGATGAAGAACGATGAACGCAGATGGAATTTAATCTTGCCGTCATGCACTATCACTCGGCTGGAGCGCGTAAATCCGCCGTGATCGCTTCCATCGTGGCGGGATCAAACCCCTTGAGCGCCAGGACAAGCGCGTTGAGACCGTGCCAATGTCCTTAGATGTGTGCATCTGGTAGGGCTTGTCCGGCGGACCTATCGCGGCACTGTGCGGCGATGGATGACCGGCTTGGTGGCCGGTCATGACGCGGTTGACGACCGTGCCGCCAAAGCCGTTTCGAGTCCGGCATAAGGCGATTACGTCTCGAACAACCCTCCAAGCGCGCGAGCTTTCGCGCCGCGGCCTACGATCACGACACCGTCGCCGGGTTCGATGACCGTTTTGCCGTCGGGATCGTTGATCGTCTCGCCGCCGCGGCGGTTTACTCGCACGATGAAGACAGCGCCGTTGGCTTGTTGCTCGATCGACTCAATGGTCCGGCCGGCGATCGGACCTCCCGGTGCCGCCTCGATCAATTCCAGTTCCAGGCCCAAAGAATGCAGCACAAGCTCAAAATCCCGCATGCGCGGGGAACCGTGGATGAACTGAGCCGTCTCCTGATACATGATCATTTCCGCGATGCGCTCGGCGCCGATGTGGGTCGGCAGCACGACTTTGTTCGCGCCGGCTTGCAGCAGCATGGGCTCAGTGGCGGAAAGTTCGCCGCGAGCGATGATTTCCAGGCCAGGATTCAAACCGCGCGCGCACAGGGTGATGAAGACGTTCGTCGCGTCGTTGGGCAACACCGTCGCGAGCGTGCGCGCCCGCATTACACCGGCTTCCCGTAACGCCGACGCATCCGTCGCGTCGCCGACCACGCAAAGATAGCCGAGGTGCCTGACGTGCGCCGCGGTCGCTTCATCACGCTCCAACACGACGAAGTTGGTGCCGCCCGCACGCAACTCTTGCGTCAGGGCGATACCGAGCCGGCCGAAGCCGCAAACGATGACATGGCGATCAAGTTTGTCGATTTGCGTGT
>JBEKGV010000193.1:0-10402 GCA_050012615.1 Acetobacteraceae bacterium
CGACAGCCTTCATCCATGCGAGCGCCGTAGTGCTGGAACCGGCAATCTCAAACGGGCCAAACCGGCTTCCCTGCACGGTCTCCGACGCGGCGTTCATGGGGGATCATGTTGAGTACTTGTTGCGCCAGGAGGCCGGAACGCAGTTGAAGGCCCGCGCTCCCGTCGGGACACCGACCTTCGCGCGCGGCACGAAGGTCGCGGCGTTCTTACCTGAGGACAAGCTGATCGTAGTCCCGCGGACTGGCGCGGATATCTGACAGGCGCCCTTAATTAACGGGCTGTTGAAAAACGATTGATCGTTCCGGATTCCGTTTGATTCGAACCGGTTCAGGATCAACCACCCCGTCAAGGGTTGTATACGGGGCGTGGACCAGCAAAACCAGACTCTGTTCAGCTATACCATTCGGCCGAAAGCGTGACTCTTCCGTCCGATTGCGACATGGCCGGCCATGTCGCCAACATGGTAGAGTGTGTCAATCTTTATGCCGATTGGCATTATTTCCCGTCCTTGCTTTCGCCGGCAGCGTGAGACACCAGCAATCATCACCGGTGCGTGCAATCGAGTTGTGCCCGTCCGCGAAACAAACTGCTCCAGGCACCGGTTGGCCACCTGGCGGCGACGGGGTATCAGGCACCAAGTACGAAGGGAACGGGCGATATGGAACATGCGCCGGACGCCGCGGAGCAGGAGCGTCAGCGTCGGTTTCGTCTGCTCAGTCCGCATCTGCCGCATGGGCTCGTTACCTTCCCGCGCCGGCTGCTGCCGTGGATCGAGCCGTGGTTTCTCGTTTATGCGTGCCTCGGCGTCGTGCAAGGCGGCATGCTGCCGTTGTTGCTGCCGCTTTCCGCCGGAGGGTCAACGCATGCCGGCATGATTGTCGGTGTGATGAACCTCGCCGGCATCAGCGCGCCCTTCTGGGGCCACCTCGCCGACCGGCGGCGGCTGCACCGGCAAGTGCTGTTGGCGGGTACGCTGGCCGCGTTCGTCGCATTGCTTTTGATGCCGGCGCAGATCGGCCTGCCGCTCAAGACCGTGTTCGCGGCGATCCTCGGTGTCGGCTTCGCAGCGGCGAACACCGTGGCCAACATGTTCATTGTCGAGGTGCACCCGCGGGACGAATGGGATGCGCGCATCGGCGCACTGCAGGCACTCAGCGGTCTCGGTCAGGTTTTTGGTCTGTTGCTCGCGGGGTTCATTGGCGGCCGCTATGCGCTTGCGTATGGGGTCGCGGCGGCGCTGGTCGCCGCCGCGGTGCCCATGGCGTTGTTGACCTTGCGTGGCATTCAGGTTCCGGTCGTTCAGGTTCCGGTTCAGCGCGATTTGGCCGCGGCGCACCCACCGCTCGGCGGCGAGGGGTGGGGCGGCTCGCCACAGCGGATGTTTCACATTTGCACGTGGCGAGGCCTCCGGACGCTTCTGGGGGAACTTGAAATGCCGTTCGCGCGCCTGCTGATCGTTTGGTTCGTGGCGTTCATCGCGATCAGCGCGGTCCTCACGATGTTACCTCTGGCGCTTATTCAGAGATTTGGCGTGTCGACGGGGTTGCCTGCCACAACCTATGCTTTCGCCGCGGCCGTGAGCCTGGCGATGTATCCGCTGGTGGCGAGCCTATCAAAACAGCGCGGCGCGGGGATTGTCTTACAGGCCGGTTTTGCCTTGCGCGCCATTGCCATCGCCCTCCTGGCGCTGGCCTTTTTGTCGGCGAACGGGGGAGTTCCATTGGCGCAGGCCGGATTTGTCGTTCTGGTCGTGGCGTGGCCGTTGCTTGGCGTCAGCGGGACAGCGCTCGCCGCGCAGCGCGCGCCCGGCGAAAAGGGCGAGGCGCTTGGCCTGTTCAACGCATCCACCGCGCTGGCGAGCGCGATCGGCGCGTTTCTCGGCGGTTGGGCGATGGAACTGGTTGGCTACGGCGAGGTGTGCATGGCGGCGGCGGCCATCGTCGGACTGGCGGCGCTGGTTTCGGGCGGCGAGAACAAAGGCCCGGCGCCGGCTGGATGAGGATGGTCCGCCAAGGGGCGACCCTGGGAAGTCGTCGGTAACCCGGTTCGGTCCTCAGTCCGCCTTGCGTCGCGAGGGACCGCGAACGACACACTAATTTGACCGTCCCCCGGTAACGGGCTGGAACGAGGGCTGACTTGCCGCGTTGATTCTCGGGGTCCATCATTCCGGCGACGACGGGCCAATCCCAAACGGCGAGAAACGAAGAGGAAACAAGCTCCATGACACCGCCCCGCTGGCGCTATCTGCCGCACGCCGCCTGCTTCGCCGGGTTACTCTCGCTGTCCCCTGTGTCCGGTGCTCATGCCGCGGACACCCAAGCCGCCGACACCGGGCCGATCAAGATCGGAGTGATCAGCGAGCAATCGGCGATCGTCGGCCAGGCGATCCTTCAGGGCGCGCAGATCGCCGCCGACGAAATCAACGCCAAAGGCGGCGTCAATGGCCGCAAGATCGAGATTATCTCCTACGACGATCATTCCTCGGCCTCGGACGCCGTCCGAGCCTTCCAGCGCGCGGCACAGGAGGATCATGTGTCGGCCGTGATCGCCACCTTCATCAGTGAAGTGGCTCTCGCGATCGAGCCCTGGTCGGCACGCCTTCACGTGCCGACCATGACGCCGGCCGCTGCGAGCAACCTGATCAGCAAACAGGTGCACGACAAATACGCGCAGTTCAAATACATGTTCGAGGACTGGCTGCCCTCGCCCATCCTCGCCACCGCGGTTTGCGATGCTTCGCATGACATCTTCGCCGTCGGGCTGCACATGAAGACCGCGGCGATCATGAGCGAGGACGCGGACTGGACCTCGCCGCTCGACGAGGGGGAGCAGAACTGCCTCCCGAAGGCCGGACTGAACGTGGTGGACCACGTCAGGTTCAATCCAGACACGACCGACTTCACGCCGATCTTCAACGCGATCGAAGCGAAGCACCCGGATGTCATCCTGACCGGCATCGCCCATGTTGGGGTGCAGCCCACTGTGCAATGGCATGATCAGCAGGTGCCCATCCCGCTTGGCGGGATCAGCGCCCAGGCGACCAATCTGACCTTCTGGAAGGACACCAACGGCGCGGTGAACGGCGTCGTGACGCAGACCGGTACGGTGCCGGGTCTCGCCATTACCTCACATACCCTGCCGGTGGCCGACGAATTCCAAAAGCGCTACGGCCTTTTCCCGGCATTCGACGGCTTCACCTCCTATGACGCCGTGCAGATCTTTGCCGCGGCCATCGACCGCGCCAAATCGACCGACCCCGACAAAATGGTGGCCGAGATCGAGAAGACCGACATGGAAGGCACACTCGGCCATATCCAGTTCTACGGCCAGCAGGACGAGTTCACCCATGCGCTGAAATATGGCCCGGGTCTCACCACGGGTGTGTTCATGCAATGGCAGGACGGCAAGCAGGTCTGCATCTGGCCGGCCGACAAGTGCCACGACAAGGCCCGCCAAACGGAACCGACCGTGCTCGCTCTGCAAATCCTGATCGACGGCTTCGCCGTCAGCGCTCTGTACGGCCTGGGAGCCATCGGGTTCACGCTGATGTTCGGCGTCAGCGGTGTGCTTAATCTCGCGCATGGCGGCATCATGCTGATCGCCGCCCTGTTCGGCTGGTATGTCGCCGCCGAGTACGGTGCGGGGCCTTATGGCGGTGCGGTGGTGGGCATCGTTGCCGGACTGCTCGCCTCCTACATCACCTACTTCGTGGTCGTACGGCCGATCCAACGCTCGCGCGCCATCCCGAAAGTCGAGGAGGAGATCTTTATCCTGACCGGCACGCTGCTGTGGGGCATCATGATCCAGGTCGGGATGGACTATCTGTTCAGTAACAACCCGGTCAGCATGCAGCCGTTGATCCCGGGCGTGGTGAACATCCTCGGCGTTCGCACGCCGTGGAATGAAGTGATGATCGCCGCGATCAGTTGGGCGGCGATCGGGCTGCTTTGGCTGATGGTCAATCACACACGCATCGGCAAGCAACTTCTCGCCGCCTCGATCAATCCACGTGGGTTGACGCTCCTGGGTTTTGAGCTGTCGCGCATCTACCTGATTGTCTGGACGATCTATGGCTTGTTGGCGGGTCTCGCGGGCGTGTTGCTGGCCTCGTTCTTCGGCGTGAGTTCGGACAATGCCGGCAACCTGACCGCGAGTGCCTTCACGATCGTCATCCTGGGCGGGCTCGGCAGCGTGCAAGGCTCGCTCATCGCGGCCTATATCGTGGGCTATGCCGAGACCATCACCGCCTACCTCATCGCGCCGACGCTGCGGCCGATCCCGGCCCTGTTGATCCTGATCGTGGTGTTATACATCCGGCCGCAAGGCCTGCTCGGACGCAGATGATGGAGATGCTGCGCCGCCCAGGCCCTTGGATCGCCGTGGTGCTGGTGGCGCTGGCCGTTTCGGCGCCCGGTTGGATGGGCGCGTACTTCCTCGGGATCTTTACTACGGCGTATTATTTCGGCGTCTTCGCCATGTCATGGGACCTGCTGTTCGGGTTTGCCGGCGAGGTGAATTTCGGGCCAACCTTCATGATCGGGATCGGTGCCTACGGCGCCGGCCTGCTCAACAACGCCGGCTTCGGCATTCCGCTCTGCCTGGTCGGCGGAACGGCCGCCGCCGTCGCCGCCGGCGCGCTGTTGGCGCTCCCGGCACTGCGGCTGCGCGGCCCCTATTTCGGCCTCATCACGCTGGTCGCCGTGCTGCTGCTGCTGGATCTCATCGTGATCTTCGCCAACATCACCGGCGGTGAGATCGGCATGATGGTGCCCGACGTGCTGTCGATCAGCGCTTCGGTCAATTACTGGTACGCGCTCGGTTTCCTGGTGGTGTCCGCGCTGATCCTGTTCGGCCTGTCGCGTTCGTCCCTCGGGCTGATCCTGCAGGCCACCGGACAGGACCGGATAGAAGCCGCCGCGCTCGGTTTTAACGTCACCAAACACAAGCTCGCCGCCTTCTGCGTCAGCGCGCTGTTCTCAGGCCTCGCCGGTGGCATGTTGACGTTCTATGAGGGCGCCGCTTCGGTCGATACCGTGGTGAGCCTGGCGATTACCGTGCAAATCGTCATCGCGGTGGTCTTTGGTGGCCGCCGTACCATCCTGGGCGCCATCCTGGGCTCGATCTTCCTGATCCTGTTTGATGAATTGCTGCGCCCGCTCGGACAACTCAACACGTTCGTGGTTTCGGGGATCGCATTGGCGGTGATCATCTTCTTCCCTGACGGCGTACTGGGTTGGGTGCTTCGCCCGAGGGAACCGCGCTGATGGATGATCTCGCTCGGACCAGCGCCCAGATTACCGCTCCGCTGCTTGAGGTCAGCGGCCTGACAAAGCGCTTCGGGGGCCTGGTGGCAGTGCGCGACATCGGCTTTAGGGTCGCCCGGGGCGAAATCCTCGGGCTGATCGGTCCGAACGGGTCGGGCAAATCCACCGTGATGCGGCTGGTGATGGGTATCGAGCGGCCCAACGCGGGGAGTATCAGGCTGCAGGGGACCGAGATCGCTGGCTGGCCGACGCATCGGATTGCCCGAAGCGGTATTGGGATCGTGTTCCAGCACTCGCGTCCGTTGCACCGTCAAACGGTACTCGAGAATATCCAGCTCGCGTTGCTGCCCGACTCGCTGTGGCGCCTGTTCGCCGAGCCGCACGTGGAACGGCGCGCGCGCGAGATCGCCGAGCGCGTCGGTCTGGGCGAGGTGCTTGGCCGCCGGCCCGCGACGTTGCCGTTCGCGGACCTGCGGCGGCTGGAAATGGCCAAGGCGCTGGCGCGTGACCCGAGGGTGGTTTTGATCGACGAGCCGTTCGCCGGGCTCACCCAGGGCGAGGTAGCCACCTTCTCCGAACTGATCGACGGATTCCGCCGCGACGGGCACGCCGTGCTGCTGGTGGACCACAATGTGAAAAGCGTCGCCGCGCTGGCCGACCGAGTGTTGGCGATGTATCTGGGTGAGCGCATCGCCGAGGGCACCGCCGAAGAGGTCATGCGCGACGAAACGGTGCGCCGCGTGTATCTGGGCGGTAAAATCGAGACGCATCCGCGCCAGTATCTGGATGCCCGCGGCGGCGAGGCACTGCTGGACGTGCGCGAGGTCGACGTGTTGTACGGCAAGGCGCAGGCGCTGCGACAGGTCTCGATCCACGTGTACGCCGGCGAGTTCGTATCCGTGGTCGGGCTGAACGGCGCGGGCAAGACAACGCTGTTCAACGCGATCTCCGGCCTGGTGCCGTTCGCCGGAGACATTCGGGTGGCCGGTAGCAGCCTGCGCGGACGCACGCCGGCGCGGATTGCCCGCGACGGCGTTGTGCAATGCCCCGAGACGCGGGAATTATTCGGCGATCTGAGCGTGCGGGAGAACCTCGATCTGGGCGGCCAGCATTTGGCGTCGGACGCGGACCGCGAGTCGCAACTCACCTGGCTGTTCGAACTGTTTCCGATCCTGAATGAGCGTCAGCGCCAGAACGCTCGCACACTGTCGGGCGGTGAGCAGCAGATGCTGGCGATCGCGCGGGCATTGATGATGCAGCCGAAGCTGTTGATTCTTGACGAGCCGACCCTGGGCCTGGCGCCCGTGATCCTGGAGCAATTGTCCAAGGCGCTCAGCCGGCTGCGCGAGACGACGCCGATCACGGTCTTATTGGGCGAGCAGAATGTTACGTTCGCGGTGCCGCACGCCGACCGGGTCTATGTGCTGGAACATGCCCGTATCGTCTGGGAGGGCGACCCGGGACGATTCGCCGAGGAAATGGGCACAGGCTACCTGTGATACCGGCACCTTGTTCGATGGACAGGTTAATCTCCCGCACACGGCCAGGCGTGCATGCTGGGGGGCGGCCATCGTCGCGCTGGCGGTCCTGATTTCAGGCGGTGAGAAGCGACGGCTTCTCCGGGTCACGGAGCTCAACCGGCTACTTGCAGGTCTCCGGCGCGACTTCGGCCCATAGTCTCGGCGTCGCGGGCCGGATCGACAATATTTTGACGCACGCTCCCTCGGCGAGTCGGCCTTGCAGCAAAGACGGATCGTTGGGGCTTCGCGGCTCAAGCCAGACCGGCAGCATCCGCCGTGCCGTCACGATGGTACCGACTGAAGGTGGCGCGGTGGATCCGACCGGGAAGCCGCCGGCATCGAAATTGGGCACCTCGTTGTGATTGTCGTCGTGCCGGAGCATGGTAATCCAGCCCCGCCGCTCTCCGCTCTTCGACAGTCCGAAAATGGGTGCCGGCGGGGCGCCGGTTGCCTCGCGTGGTCCGGGAGACGGCAGCGGCGGCGGCGTGGCGATCGCCGCATCGAAAATCGCGCGGGCATCGGGATCAGTTTGGCCGCAATGCTCGTCGAATTCCGTGATGGATTTGTGCAACAGGGTCCGCTTCGTTTCCAAAGGAATATTGCGTTCCAGAGTCGCGATGATCGAGGCGCGCAATTCGGGGCATGAAACGTCGTTGGAAACGTAGCTCCTATACGCTCCATAAGTTCCGGCGATCCCGGCCGGAACGGCCAATACCGCTCCGAGCAGCTGCCAAACCCTGATGTGCTTGTCCCAGGCGATCATGAGAGCCCGCTGGTTCCCCCTTGGCGAGATTCAATCCTCCTCGGAGCCCAGGGGTCAAGGTCCCGCTGGAAACGGCGAGTTTTGCCGCCGGGCGGCGGCCTGGTCGGCCTTGTATTGCGCCGGTCCCGGGGCGAACTAACTCTTGAGATAGCATCCGCGATAAAATACCTAGACAACCGCGTGACGGAGCATACGGAATATGGCGGCCAGACCGGTGATGCTGGTGATCCTCGACGGCTTCGGCTGGCGAGAGGCGACTGCGGACAATGCCGTCCGCCTCGCGCATGGGTCTCATTTCTCGGCCTTGTGGTCGGGTTGCCCGCATGCGTTCCTGCAGGCCTCCGGGCGCAGTGTCGGGTTGCCGGACGGGCAAATGGGCAACTCCGAGGTCGGGCATCTGACAATTGGCGCCGGCCGGGTCATCAAGCAGGAACTTGTCCGGATTGGCGATGCGGTCGCGGACGGCTCCATCGCCACGCTGCCGGCGTTCGCCAAACTCGTCGAGACCCTGAAACAATCTGGCGGCACGTGCCACATGATGGGCCTCGTGTCCCCGGGCGGGGTGCATTCGCATCAGGATCACGCGGCGTGCCTGGCCCAACACCTCAGCAAGGCCGGCGTCAAAACCGTGGTGCACGCGTTTACCGACGGCCGCGACACTCCGCCCCAATCGGCCGCCGAGGACCTCGCGCATCTGGCCTCCGCGCTTCCGTCGGATGTTAAGATCGCGACGGTCATCGGGCGATATTTCGCGATGGACCGCGACAAGCGATGGGACCGCGTCTCGCAGGCATACGCGGCGATGGTCGACGGCAAGGGCGCCCATTTCGATGCGCCCGCCAAAGCGATCCAGGCCGGTTACGATGCCGGAAAGTTCGATGAATTCATTCCGGCTTCGGTGATCGGCGATTACGCCGGAATGAACGACGGCGACGCGGTTCTGTGCTTCAACTTCCGGGCCGACCGGGTGCGGGAGATCCTCGCCGCGCTGCTCGACCCGGCGTTCGACGGGTTCCCGCGCGAGCGTGTGATCAAGTGCTCGGCCGCCGTCGGAATGACTCGCTATTCCGACGCGCTCGCACCGTTCATGACCTGGCTGTTCGACGCCGACCACCTGAGCAACATACTTGGCGCTGTCGTCGCCGATGCGGGCAAGAAACAATTGCGCATGGCGGAGACGGAGAAATTCGCCCATGTGACCTATTTTCTGAACGGCGGTCAGGAAACTCCGTTTCCCGGCGAAGATCGCATCCTGATCCCGTCGCCGAAAGTCGCGACTTACGATCTGCAGCCGGAAATGTCCGCGCCTGAGCTGACCGATCGAGCGGTCGAGGCCATCGGCAGCGGCAAATACGACATGATCATTCTGAACTATGCCAACCCCGACATGGTCGGCCACACCGGCAGCCTGCCGGCCGCGATCAAGGCGGTCCAGACAGTGGACACCGGCCTCGGCCGCATCGTCGCCGCGCTGAAACTGCAAGGCGGCGCTTTGATCGTTACCGCCGATCACGGCAATTGCGAGTTGATGAAAGACCCCGCAACCGGTGGTCCGCACACGTCGCACACGACCAACCCGGTCCCGGTCGTGGTCATGAACGGCCCCACAGCGGCGATCCGGGATGGCAGCCTCGCGGATCTCGCACCAACCATCCTCGACCTTATGGGGCTTCGTATCCCTCAGGAGATGACCGGTCACTCGATCCTTCGTGCCGATGCGGCTCGCGCGGCGGAGTAGTCTCCTCGCCTTACTGCTGCTGACGGCCCAGGCGGGGCTCAATTCGGGCTCTAATTCTGGGCTGGGCGCAGGTCCGCTGGGGCAGGGCGCGGGAACCGGGACCCCACAATCGCGACATGAAGACGCCGCCCGGCGCGAGGTCGAAGACTCGGAGCGCGTCCGTGCCGTGCAGATCGATGCGCAACGCGAGGCGACGGAACAGGCGGCACAGGCTCTGGCTGACGAAAAGCGCCTGACCGCCGAGCAAAGCGAAGCGTTCGAACGGCTGAAAAGCGCCGAGGCGGCGGTAAAGCAAATGACCGCACACGTGCAGGATCTGAACCAGCGCCGCGACGAGGCCCAAAGCCGCATCGACAAGCGCATTGAGGCGTTGCGCCCGATATTGCCGATCATCGTGCGTCTGTCGGCTTATCCGGTCGAAACCCTGCTCGCCAGCCAGCAGTCCCCTGAGGATGCGATCCGCGGCATCCTGGTGGTTCAAAACATTGCCCGTCAGGCCGCGGCCGACGCTCAGGCGCTGGTCGCGGATCGCGAGACTTTGGATGCGGCGACGAAAGCGGCGGCCCAGATCGCGCCTCAACTGGCCGCCGCCGAGGCAGCACGATCAGCTGAAGCGGACTCCCTGGCCCAGAAAATCGCGGTGACCAAGGAGCGCCGCGAGACGGCGGAACAGGACGCGGCGGATGCCGCCCGGCAGGCCGCGGCGGAGGCCGCAAGGGGGAACGGTCTGCGTTCCGCGCTTCAGATCCTCGAAACCCAGCGCCGGCTTGAGGAAGCGAAGGCGAAGGAAGATGAGTTGAAGGCGTCGCGCGATCAGAAGACGCCCGACGCGGACGCGGCTCGCCTGCGGGAGGCAGCGACGGCGCGGCCCACGGGTGTGGGAACGCTCACCGCCGACGCGAAACCGGGAGGCCAGATCACGATGCCGATCACGGGCATGCTCGTGCACGGCTGGGGCGAAGTCGAAAATGGAGAGCGGGCGACCGGTCAAACCTGGCAGAGCGAACCAGGCGCCCGGGTTCTCGCACCGTGCGGCGGGACGGTGGCCTTCGCCGAACCGTTCCGCGAGTATGGTCTGCTGGTCATCGTCGATTGCGGCGGCGGCTATCATGCCGTG
>JBEKGV010000194.1:0-7189 GCA_050012615.1 Acetobacteraceae bacterium
CGGCCTGAGGGGGGACGGCCTGAGGGGGGACGGCCTGAGGGGGGACGGCCTGAGGGGGGACGGCCTGAGGGGGGACCGGCTTGAGGGGGGACCGGCTTGAGGCGTCTGAAAAGGCCTGTATTTCCGGTTCCCTGTTCCATATCTGGTGAAATTCCCATATCTGGCACCCATGGATGAACCTTTGAGAGCCGGCGAGCGTCTGGTCCCGCCCGCGCCAGGTCCGGCGCGGTCCTCGGCCAAACAGCCCGAGCCGCGGAAAAATCGGCGCCGCCGGCGGAAGCACTGGCGCTTCCCCGCGTTGCGCGGCCTGATGGGCGCGTTGATGGGTCTTTTCCTCGCGGCCGGGGTGGCCGGGGCGGCGGGTGGCTGGATGATCTACCAGCACTTCGCCGACGGATTGCCCGACGTCGACGGACTGCGCAGCTATCAGCCCCCGGTCATGAGCCGGGTGTTCGCGAGCGACGGAAAGCTGCTGGCCGACCTCGCGACCGAGCGGCGCATCTTCGTGCCGATCAACGCAATCCCGGAGATTGTCAAACAGGCGTTCGTCTCGGCGGAGGACCGTAATTTCTATCAGCACAGAGGGGTCGACCCGCTGGCCATCCTGCGCGCATCGGTCACCAACCTGATGCAGCGGGACGGCAAACGGCCGATCGGCGCCTCCACGATCACTCAGCAAGTCGCCAAGAACATGCTGCTGGACAATGAGGTGACCTTCGCACGCAAGGCGAAGGAGGCGATCCTGGCGATCCGGATCGAGAAGACGCTGTCGAAGGATCAAATCCTCGAACTCTATATGAATGAAATCTATCTCGGGCTGGGTGCTTACGGGGTCGCGTCGGCGGCGGAGACATATTTCAACAAGCCGCTCGATGAATTGACGATCGCGGAGGCGGCGTTCCTCGCGGCACTGCCAAAGGCGCCGAACAATTACAATCCGTTCCGTTATCCGGACACGGCCCGGATCCAGCGCGCCCGGGTACTCGACCGCATGACGGAGGACCGGGTGCTGACGGCCGACCAGGCCGCGACGGCGAAGCTGGAACCGATCGTTCCGGTCGTGTTCAAACGGCCGCAGGTCGTGTCGGACGCGGATTGGTTCGCCGAGGATGTGCGGCGCCAACTGATCGCCGATTTCGGTCAGGAAAGCACGACCGAGGGCGGGTTGTCGGTGCGCACGAGCCTGGACCCGGTCCTGCAGGCCGCGGCGAACAAAGCCGTGCGCAACGGTTTGATGGCGTATGACCGCAGGTTGGGCGGCTGGCGCGGGCCGGCCGCTCATATCGACAATCCAACCATGCTCGATCGCGACTGGCCGACGCTGTTGGCGAAGGTCCCACGTAAGCCGGGTATGCTGCCGACCTGGCAACTCGCGGTCGTGCTGAGCACGTCGGACAACGAAGCACGGGTTGCCTGGCTGTCAGGGCTTGGCGTGCGCGGCGGTACGCCGCAACCCAATCTCGGCGCGATCCCGATGTCCGACGTGGCATGGGCCCGCCCGCTGCACGGCGAGGAGCTTGGAGCAGCACCGAAACGGATCACCGACGTGATGCAGGTCGGCGACGTCGTGATGATCGAACCGGCGCAGCCCGCGGCGGCCGACAATCCGGGGAAGCCCGGCGGACCCACGCCAGTGGAAAAGTCGGTGGAAAAGTCAGTCGAAAAGCCGGGGCCCGGGCTGGTCCCAGGTCTGGTGAAAGTGTCGTTGCGGCAAATTCCCGCCGTGCAGGGCGCTCTGATTTGCATGGATCCCACCACCGGCCGCGTGCTCGCGATGGTCGGCGGCTTCAGTTTCGATCAGAGCCAGTTCAATCGGGCAACCCAGGCGATGCGCCAGCCCGGCTCCAGCATCAAGCCGATGGTCTACCTGACCGCGCTGGAAGAGGGGATTTCGCCGAACCAAATGATTTCCAACTCGGAATTGAGCATCCAGGTTGGCAACACGCTCTGGGAACCGGAGAACTCGACCGGGACATTCGGAGGGCCGGTGTCGGTGAAGACGGCGCTGCAGTTCTCCATGAACGTTCCGACGGTCCGGCTGGCGCAGAAGATCGGCATGCCGGCGATCGCCGCCACGGCACAGTCGTTCCACATGTATGACAAGCTGCCGCATGTTCTGTCGGCGGCGCTCGGCTCGGTGGAAACGACGCCGATGCGCGAAATCGGCGCCTATGCCGGGCTCGCCGTTGGCGGCAAAGAGGTCGTTCCGACGCTGATCGACAGCGTGCAGGACCGCGATGGACGGATCGTCTGGCGTCCGCATGGACTGGAATGCCCAACCTGTCCCGATGCAAAGGCTCCTCCGGCGATCGTCGACATGCGACCGCAGATCGCCGACCCCTACGCGGTTCGCACGCTGATCGATCTGATGGAAAATGTCGTGACCGGCGGCACCGGACGAGCGGCCGGCGCGGGCTTCAATCGTCCGATCGCCGGCAAGACCGGCACCACGCAGGACTGGGGTGACGCGTGGTTCTCGGGCTTTACCCCCGACCTCGTGACCACCGTCTGGGTTGGCTTCGACAACAACCACAGTCTGGGCCGGCATGAGGAAGGCGGCGTGGTCGCCGCGCCGATCTGGCACGATTTCATGGCCGAGGCGTTCAAGGGCCGCCCGGTACTGAACTTCCCGGATGCATCCGGGCCGAAGATCGCGTTCGCTCATACCGACCTCGGCGGCGACAGCGTGATCGGCAGCGGCGGCGGACGCAGCGCCGGCTCGCAGGGTTCCGACACCGTTCACGGCGGAGTCGACAACAAACTTGGCGGGCTGTATTGACGCGCTCCCCCGCAGCACAAGATCAGTGATATGGCCGCCGAATCCGACGCTCTTAACGACCAGATCAGGCAGTCCGTGGCACTGCTGAGGAGGCATCTTTGACTGGGATGTCTCGGAAGCCCGTCTCGCGGAACTGAACAACCGCGTCGAAGACCCCAACCTATGGAATGACGCCGCTCAGGCTCAGGCGTTGATGCGCGAGAGAAATATACTCGCGTCGCGGATGGACGGCGTGCGCCAACTGGAATCCGACGTCTCCGATGCGCTTGAGCTGATCGGACTCGCCGAAGCGGATGGCGATGCCGCCATGACGGCGGAGGCCACCGCGAGCCTGCGTGCTCTGGCCGAGGAGGCGAAGCGCCGCGAGATCGAGAGCCTGCTGTCCGGCGAGGCCGATTCGAATGATTGCTACCTCGAACTGAACTCCGGCGCGGGCGGGACGGAAGCCCAGGATTGGGCGGAAATGCTGATGCGGATGTATATGCGGTGGGCCGAGAAGCACGACTATAAAGTTCAGTTGCTGGAAGAGAGCGAGGGCGAACAGGCTGGCATCAAATCGGCGACGCTGCAGATCACCGGCCCGAACGCCTATGGCTGGCTGAAAACCGAGGCCGGGGTGCACCGGCTGGTGCGGATCAGCCCGTTCGACTCGAACGCTCGCCGCCAGACCAGCTTCGCCAGCGTCTGGGTGTATCCGGTGGTCGACGACAATATCGACATCGAGATCAATGAAGCGGATCTCAAGATCGACACCTATCGCGCGTCGGGCGCCGGCGGGCAGCACGTCAACAAGACCGAGAGCGCGATCCGGATCACGCACGTCCCCTCGGGCATCATCGTCGCCTGCCAGACCGACCGCAGCCAGCACAGAAACCGAGCGATGGCGATGGCGATGCTGAAGGCGCGGATGTACGAGGCCGAATTGCAACGGCGGGAGGCCGTGACGGCCGCGCAGGAAGACGCCAAGACCGACATCGGGTGGGGCCACCAGATCCGCAACTACGTTCTGGCGCCGTATCAGCTCGTCAAGGATTTGCGAACCGGGGCGGAAACCGGCAACCCGAGCGCCGTGCTCGATGGCGATCTGGACATGTTCATGGCCGCGGCACTCGCCTCGCGCGCCGGTGCGACACGATCCGAGGCAAGCGCGCAGGCGCGCTAAGGTGCTTTCCCGGTCGCGCCCGCCCATCTTTTATGGTTGGGTCATCGTCGCCGTGACCTTCGTGTCGATGGGCATCGGCGTGAACGCGCGCACAGCGTTTTCATTATTGTTTCCGCCAATCCTCGATGAATTCCACTGGGATCGCGGCGTCACCGCCGGTGCGTTTTCATTCGGGTTCGTTATATCCGCATTCATAAGTCCAACCATTGGCCGGATGATGGACCGATTTGGTCCTCGCGCCGTCACCGAACTGGGGACTGTTTCGATGGCGGCTGGGTTTTTGCTGGCGCCGTTCACAACCCAGCCCTGGCACCTTTATCTGACTTTAGGTGTGCTGGTCGGCGGCGGCAGCGTCTGCCTCGGCTATGCCGGGCAATCGCTGTTTCTGCCAAACTGGTTCGTCCGCTCCCGAGGCCTCGCGATCGGTCTGGCGTTTTCCGGCGTCGGACTGGGTTCGATCACGTTGCTGCCCTGGGTGCAGTCGGTGATCATCGGCGCCGGTTGGCGCGACGCGTGCCGGGCGCTGGGGCTGCTGATCCTGATCGTTCTGACGCCCATCAATCTTTTGTTGCGTAAGCGTCCCGAGGACATGGGGTTGCTGCCGGACGGCGATGCCGCGCCGTTGTCTTCCGCCCCAGCTCGGATTTCGAACGTTGTGGATCCGTACTGGGCTTCGATCGACTGGACCGTACGCCGGGCCGTGCGTACTGCTCGATTTTGGTGGCTGGCACTGGGATATTTTGGCGCGCTCTATGCCTGGTACGCGGTGCAGGTGCACCAGACGAAATACCTTCAGGAAATCGGCTTCACCGCCAACCGCTCCGCCTGGGCTCTGGGATTGGTCAGCCTGATCGGGGTCGCGGGACAGATCTCGCTCGGTCACGTGTCCGATCGTATCGGTCGCGAATGGATCTGGGCGGTCAGCATGCTGGGGTTCGTCATTTGCTTTCTGGCACTGATTGTATTGCGGCACGATCAATCGTTGTTCTGGCTGTATCTGATGGTCGCCGCTCAGGGTGGCCTTGGTTACGGCCTGACTTCGGTCATGGGCGCGACGGTCGCCGAAATATTCCAGGGCCGGCAGTTCGGCGGCATCTTCGGGACGGTGATGCTGGCGGCGATGGCGGGCGGCGCGGCCGGTCCATGGGTCACCGGCGTGCTGCACGACGCATTCGGCAATTACACGCTGGCATTCTGGGTTGGAGCTTGTGTGAGCGTCGTGTCCGCATTGGCGATCTGGCAGGCGTCACCAAGGAAAATTCGCGCCGTGGCGGGGAAGGTTCGGCCGGCTTGAGGGTGCTGGTCACCGGCGGGTAGTGATAGGGGTGAGCCACGACTTAAGGCAGGATGTCCATGAGCCGCGTCATTTGGGACCGTTCAGACAATCCGACCCGCTACGTGAGCGACACCTTGGGTATCGCCCATTGGCAGCTTCGCGCGGCGTTGCACCAGATCAAGCGCCGCGCCAACCTTGGCGGAAGAGATCGGATAGTCATATATGACGATGGCAGGGTAACGGACGTAAACGGCGATGACATTGGCAACATCCTCGACGAGGTCACGAATGAATGAACCGGTCAGGGCATTCGCGACATTGCGGGTCGCCGGTGATGACCTCGTGCCTGATGAGGTCACCAAAATTCTGAAAATCGTGCCGACGACCGCCTACATCAAAGGTCAGCACTATTCCGCCGGACCGCGCAGCCCCGACATTATTGGGCGCACTGGCGTCTGGTTCTTCTCCACGAAGGAGATCGTGGCCGGCAACCAACTCGCCGATCATCTCACATTTTTGGCCAGACTGCTGCTGCCAGGCTCGGGGGAGGCCGGCCCGCTGCCACGATTGCAGCAGCTTCTTCGGCGCAGGTCTCTGCGAGTGTCGCTGAGCTGCTTCTGGCACGGCCCAACGGGCACACGAAAGCCGTCGATCCCGCGCTCCATAATCGATTTGATGAAGCTAATTCCCGCTGAAATCGAGACCGACTTTAACGTGGACGAACGGCCCAGCCGCCACGCCGCATAGCCCCAGGTCGTCGCCGGCTACGTTTCTTCCGATTAACCCACACCTAATTCTTTTCCGCCATGACGGGCAGATGACGCCCATCCGCGCCCTGCTCTCGACTGCTTACACCACCGGCCTGGCCCAGTTGCGCGCCGGCCAGGTGGTTGAGGCGGTGGCAAGCCTGCGGGACGCCGTTACCCGGGACCCGTCGCACGCCGGCGCACGCCGCAATCTGATCCGCGCTCTGCAGGCCGCCGGCGAGCACGAACTCGTCATCATTGAAACGACCGAAGCACTGCGACAGACCCCCGACAGTGCCGAACTGCAATTCCTCCGCGGCACCGCGTTCAACGCCGTGTCCCGACCGCGGGAAGCGTGCGAGGCGCTGACCGCATCCGTCACGCTCAACCCGAGGTTCGCTCCGGCCTGCCTCAATCTCGGCAACGCCTACATGGACCTGGGTCATCTGACCGAGGCCGAGGCGCACGCCCGGCGCGCACTCGACCTCGACCCCTGTCTGATCGAGGCGCAAGTGAGCCTCGGTTTCATGCTGACCGCACAGGGAAGATTGGCCGAGGGGATCGCGGTGCTGGAGGGGGCGATCCAAGCCGATCCAAGCAATGTTCAGGCGCACTGGAACCTGGCGACCGCCGCGTTGCTGTCGGGCGATCTGCCGCGCGGGTTCGCCGAGTACGAGTGGCGCAAACGGCACGACCTGTTCCGCCGCGACTTCATCGATTTGCCGGGCCCCATCTGGACCGGCGATGACCCGAACGGCCGCGTGATCCTCGTCCATGCCGAGCAAGGACTTGGCGACACCATCCAGTTCGCCCGTTATCTTCCACTGATCGCGGCATGTGGCGGCATACCAATTCTCGCCTGCGAACCGCGCCTGATCCCCCTGCTGTCGACCATCCCCGATATCCAGGTCATATCGAAGTTCGATCCTTTGCCGCCTTACGACGCGTGGATCGATCAAATGAGTTTGCCGCATGCGTTCGGCACCACGCTGGACACTATTCCCTCCCCCGTTGGCCCCTCCCCCGCCGGCTATCTGAACGCAGAACCGGAGCTTGTCGCCGCCCATCGCGCCACCTTGCCCCCATCCCGCTGCATCGGCCTCGCCTGGGCCGGTAATCCGATGCATCGGAACGACCGCCGCCGGACCCCGCCGGAGCACGCGTTCACGCCGCTGACCGACCTCCCGGACTGTCACATCGTCAGTCTGATGCCGGGCCGCACTCTT
>JBEKGV010000195.1:0-7186 GCA_050012615.1 Acetobacteraceae bacterium
GTGGTTTCGCGGCTGGTTCATCAGAAGGGACTGGACCTGGTCGCGGATACCGCGGATCACATCGTCGATTCCGGCGGTCAAATCGTGTTGCTGGGGATGGGCGATCCCGAGGTCGAGCAGATGCTCAGCGGCATGAGCCGCCGCAACCGTAAAAGCATAGGACTGTTGATCGGCTTCAATGATGTCATGGAGCATCGCATTCTGGGCGGAAGCGATTTCTGTCTGATGCCGTCGCGTTTCGAACCTTGCGGGCTGACACAGATGCACGCGCAGCGTTACGGTGCTTTGCCGATCGCCCATGCGACCGGCGGTTTGTCGGACACGATCGAGGATGGCCGGACCGGCTTCTTGTTTTCCGACTTCTCCACCGACGGATTGAAATACGCTTGCCGTCGCGCGTTCGATGTCTACGCGAAGGACGAGCGACTTGAGGAAATGCGGCAGGCCGCCATGGCACGAAGCTTCTCGTGGTCGGAGTCAGCTTTACATTACCGGCAGCTGTACCGGCGGCTCATCGGGCCGGTGCGAACGACCCGGCGGGCCGGCGCGGGTAAGACGAAGCGGGTGGTAAATCCGGCGATTTCGCGGATGCCGCCGGAAACCTTGGCGGCTTAGGATTTGGCCGGGGCGTCGGCGGGGGCGCGCAGCGCAGAGGCGCTGACTTACCGCCGATGAGTCGGGCACTCTCCATTTATCGTCATGGCCCTCCCCCGACTCGATCGGGGGATCTCCGGGCCACCTGTGCCAGCACGGTGCCGCGACAGGTCCCCCGGACGAGCCGGGGGATGACGAGTGTTAAGCCGGGGGATGACGAGTGTTAAGCCGGGGGATGACGAGTGTTAAGCGGGGGGATGACGAGTGTTAAGCGGCGGGATGACGGGTGTTAAGCGGCGGGATGACGGTGTGTGGCCGCTAAATGCCGGCTTAATTCATGACGATTGAGGGCTTACTCGCGGCGGATGCGGTTTCGCTCGGGTAATGGCGGCTCGCCGACGGGCGGTCCGCCAGCATGCATGCGATCCACCTCATCGCCGAGCATGCCATAGGCGCACAAGAACGCTGCGAGTTCCTCTTCCACCGCTGAATGGCATCGGGTTTCCGGCAGTTCCCATCCCTCGTTCAGGCGGGCTGTCGCGGCGCGCATTGCCTCTCTCCAATCGAGCGGTGGCGTGTGGAAGGATTGACCGAGAGAATTCATGTCCACACCGGCTGTCGATGAGGGCAATTTGCTAGCCATGCTGTGCTCCTTTTGAAGCCGGGCGATTGTCCACGCGAGAGTCAAGTCACCGCCCAATGCAAAAGTTCCCCTTGAGATTTTCCTAAATGAACGGCGTTCTCCGTCGGTAAATGTACGGCGTTCGACGTCGAAAAATGAACGGCCTCGGCCGTCGGCAAATAAACGGCGCCCGCCGCAGGGACTTCCAGCACGACAGCCAGAAACGGTCTGTCGCATTTTTTACAATTGGTCACCGAGCGGGTCGCTTGCGGCGCTCGACAGCGGGGCCACATACTTCTTTATGCTCGATGCGACGGCTACGCTGACCAGCCCACGCCGGCTTCCTCGCGATTCGCGCGTCGATGTGTTGCGCGGCGTCGCACTGGTCATGATCTACATCGATCATGTGCCGGGCAATTTCGTTAGCCTGGTTACCATGCGGAACTTCGGCTTCGCGGATGCCGCCGAGTTGTTCGTCTTGTTGGCCGGCTTTGCCTCGATGATGGCTTATGGCGGCAGCTTCGCGCGCGACGGCGTCGTGTCCGGCTTGCGTCGTGTGCTGCTGCGATGTCTCCATCTGTATCTGTTTCAGGCTCTCCTGCTGCTGACGGTGCTGATCGTGGCCGGCGCCTGGCTGCGCCATTTCGAGATCGAACCGGAAAGCGGGGCGCCTTTTGTGCACAGCGGCTTGAGGGGGCTGGGACGCGGACTGACGTTGCAGGCACTTCCGTCGAGCCTGAATATCCTGCCGCTCTACATTGTTCTGCTCGCGCTGTTTCCGCTGATCTATGGGTTGATCAAGATCAATCCGGTCGTTGGCTTGTGCGCCTCCGGCGCTCTGTGGCTGTGGGTCAACCTGGACCCGTCGGTCAATCTCACCAACTGGCTGGATGGGCGCGGCTGGTTTTTCGACCCATTCGCGTGGCAGTTCCTGTTCGTGATCGGCGCGGTCGGAGCGCTGATATTGCGCCAATGCGAGGGCAATCTTCCAACCCCGCCGTGGCTGCGCGCAGCCGCCTGGACTTATCTCGCGTTCGCGCTGGTCGCGTCGGCGCCGTGGGATAGCTGGGGCTGGTCCAATGTGAGGCTCATTCCGCTCGACCCGCCGGACAAGACCGTTCTCGCACCGTTACGTTTGCTGAATATCCTGGCGCTTGCCGTGCTGGCGCTCAGTTCGACGCGGTTTCGCGTTCTGGCCGACCGGGCTGCGCTGCGGTTCCTGCTTGTTTGCGGCCGTCATTCACTCGAAGTCTTCTCGCTCGGCACGGTCCTCGCCATGATCTTTCGCCTGGTCTTCCTTACGTTCGGGGTCACCCTGGCGACTCAGTTGGCGGCAAACGGGATCGGGCTTGGACTGATGGTCGTGCTCGCCACGATGCTCGAACACCGGCGCCGCCCAGTGGCGAGTGCGCGGTTGGCGGAAACCGATCCGGCGGGCGGGAAATCGATTGCGTAAACGCCGCGCGCATGGCATTGACAGTATATGCGTTTCAAACGGTTTGGGTTGTTGGGGGAGTTTTTGTGCGCGCTCGTCGTAACGGCGGCGCTGCTTCCATCTGCATCCGCCGGCGATCCGCAAACCGTGTTGGGTGATCGTCGTCTCAGTCATGTGATGGAGCGTCTGGCGGCTCACCAGCCAGTGCGGATCATCGCGTTCGGCTCGTCCTCGACCGAAGGGTTCGGTGCGAGTTCGCCCGCCAACTCCTATCCAAGCAAGCTGCGGGACGCGCTGATCGCGGCCTGGCCAAAGCGCCAGGTCGTTGTGCTGAACCGCGGCATCGGCGGGGAGGATGCCGACGACATGGCGCGGCGGCTGCCGTCCGTGATCGCTGAACGTCCCGATCTTATCATTTGGCAAACTGGCACCAATGATCCGTTGCGCGACCTGCCGCTGGACCGGTTCGTACAGGAGACGACAGCGGGCGTTCACGAAATCCGGGCGGCGCAGATCGATCTGATGCTGCTGGAGCCGCAGCTGTGCCGTCAGCTGGAGGGCATGCCGACCAGCATGCAATATCTCGAGGCGCTGCGCACGATCGGCACGGAGATGGATGTACCGGTGATCCGCCGCTACGACCTGATGCGCGGCTGGCTGGCCGACGGGGAATTGACCCCGCAGGAGATGCTCTCACCGGACGGATTGCACATGGCCGACGGCGGTTACGCCAAACTCGCGGAAGCGATCGCCGCGGACGTTCTGCACCGTACAGAGCCGCCTCGGATCGCGATGGATGCACCCGCGCGGCACTGAGGGTGCGGGCACGGAAGTGTTTTGAATTAAGGTTCACAATCGAAAGGACCGGCGCGAACGCCGGCCCTTCCATCGTTTTCGACCGTCCTGGTTAGCCAGGGTTTGCCAGCGTGCCGTAGTCATACGGAGAGAACGGCAAGGAGTGGTCGATCGCTGGGGCGCGCTCTACGTCGGACGAGCCCGACTGAACCAGGGCCGGCCCACGGCTGACAGGGGCGGCATTATTTTGACCCTGGAAGTAGGCCGCCTCAGCGCTGCTGGGGCTCAGGTTTTGCGCCATCGCGCTGCCGACGCCGAGCGACAACGCGGCAAACCCGGCGAGCATAAGGGTTTTCGTGATCTTCATGGTGAAACTCCTGTTACTCGGACCTCCCCCCCTTTTTGGGTGGGTATCGGTGGCGTCGGGACAACACCTGGTGCCCTGAACCGATGGAGCGAAGGTGGGGAGTGCGGCGTGAGTGTATTATTGCCAGATCACGCAATTCGCTTGTGTCGCGAACGATTAAGTGGCGGGCATATTACGGCCGGTTTATTGTGGAGGGGCGGGCGTTGACTGTACGGGGATTGTGGAGATTGTTCGTCGACGACGGGTTTGACTTCGCGGTGCCAGGGTTGCCCGGAGGAGACCTGTGACACGATACATCCGCGGACAAGCCGGAGGAGGACGCAGCAGTCCGGGGAGCGGCGCGGACTTGGTGCCTCGATAGATGGCCGGGTCAAGCCCGGCCATGACGAGAAAACGACAAAGCCCGGCCATGACGAGAAAACGACAAAGCCCGGCCATGACGAGAAAACGACAAAGCCCGGCCATGACGAGAACACGACAAAGCCCGGCCATGACGAGAACACGACAAAGCCCGGCCATGACGAGAAAACGAGAAAACCCGGCCATGACGAGAAAACAATGGAACGGGGTTTGCTACGCTCGGCGACGCCAGGGGACCATTGACAGGCCCTTCGCGGCATCGAGCATTTCGGGCGGACCGGGGCTGAGGCCGTGATGCGCCAGGATCTCCTCCGGCGTGAGAGCCAGGACCTCGGGCAACACCGGGTGGCCACCGGGCAGCCATACATCGCGGGCTCGCGACAAATAAAACACGTCAAAGCGGTCGAGAAACAGTGCGAAGGCGTCCGCACCGCCAATCACGCCGACATCGGCGCCCGGTAGTCCCAGGGCGGACAGGGCTTCCTCCAAAGACGCGCCGGCGGGGTTCCACAACAGCGCTTTGTCATTCGAGGGATGCGCCGCGATGGCAGGGACACCGCGGGTCAATACAAGCCGGCGGCGCAGAGCCGAACGAGCCTGACGCTCCTGCGAATGGCGCCCGTGTACGACCACATCAACGTGGTCCAGTCCTCGCTCGTAAAACTGCTGATCCGCCTCGAACATGAGAGAGCCGGGCATGACCCGGAAGGCGTCCGCCAGCATGCCGTCCTCGGAGACGATGGCGTATCCCTCGATGCGCCCGACGGGACGACCGGTCATGGCTTGCTCCGGCCGGCTAAGCCGTCAGGCCTTCCGCCGGGCAGCGCGCGCGGCGGGGGGACGTGTTCCTTTTTTCGCGGGAGCGCGCGCCGACGCGGCCGTCTTCGATGCCGGCGACTTTTTAGCGGCCGCTGCTTTCCGCGGCGCCGGGGAGGTCTGTTCGTCCTGCCCCAGGCTACGCCTCAGCGCAGCCATGAGATCGATGACGTTGCCCCGGTCCGGCTCCTCTTCGTCGAGCGGCTCGATCCCCTTGCCTTTGAGCTTCGCGTCGATGACTTCCCGCAGACGGGCCTCATAACGGTCTTCCACGTCAGCGGGGTCGTATTTGCCGCTCTGGCGTTCGATCAACTGAGTGGCGAGCTTGACCATCTCGGGATCCGAGCCTGTCGCCGGTAGGTCATCGAACAGTTCGGTGGAGTCGTTCAGGTCGCGCTCCTCGTGCAAAGTGTGAGCAACGAGGCCCTTGCCAAGCGGAGTGATACCTATCGCGCGCTCGCGGCGTGCGATGACCACCCGCGCCAGAGCCATTTTGCCCGTGCCGACGATGGCGTCCCGCAACACCGCATAAACATCCGTCCCCGCGTCTCCGTCGGGCGCCATGTAGTAGCTTGTGTCAAAGTAGATCGGGTCGATGGTGGCGACATCGATGAATTTATCGACTTTGATGGTCGACGAACTTTCCACCCGCGCACTTTCGAAATCCTCGTCGGAGAGGACGATGTAATTGTCTTTCTTGTATTCGTATCCCTTGACCAGATCGCGCCGCGACAACTCGTCGCCGGTGTCGGCATCGAGCGTCACCATGTTGATGCGGTTGCCTGTCTTCGGATTGATCAGATTGAAATGCAGCGTGCCCCGGTCGTGATTGGCCGCGTAAAGCGCCACTGGGCAAGTGACGAGCGCCAACCGCAAGTGCCCACGCCATATCGGACGCTGTGCCATTTTCGCCTCCGCACCTCAACGCCAGCACGACCGGATGGTTCCGCGGGATCGGGGGGCATGGTCAATACCTGACCGCTCGCGCGGATGCCATGGCGGTTCGGGCCGGTGGTGTACCTGTCGTTGTCGCCGCTTGCGATATTGCCTAGCATCCCCCTGACAGACGGAATGGCATGCCCCTTGCGTGTCAATAATCCGCGGCGAGGCTCTGGGACAAGGCGAGGCATGATGAACGAACAGGATCTGCGTGACGTCATAGAAGACGTCAGGCGAGGCAAACTATCGCGACGCGCGTTCACACGCTGGATGATCGGGCTTGGCCTCACCGCCCCCCTGGCGGCCCAGATGCTGGCATCGTCCGGCGTGGCGATAGCGGCGGACGCCCCGGCCTACAAGCCGACCAAACGCGGCGGCGGGGGTTCGCTCAAGGTGCTGTGGTGGCAGGGGGCGACGCTGTTGAACCCGCATTTCGCGGTCGGCACCAAGGATCAGGACGGCTCGCGCGTATTCTATGAGCCGCTCGCCAGTTGGGATCCCGAAGGCAACCTGTCGCCGGTGCTCGCCGCCGAGGCTCCCAGCGTCGAGAACGGCGGTGTCGGCAAGGACGGTCTGTCGGTCACGTGGAAACTGAAGCAGGGCGTCAAATGGCACGACGGCCAGCCTTTCACGGCCGACGATTGCGTCTTCAACTGGAAATACGCGGCCGATCCGGCGACCGCGGCGACGACGATCGGCAGCTATAAGGACGTCAATGTCGTCAAGGTCGACGACTTCACGGTGCGCGTGGAGTTCGAAAAGCCGACGCCGTTCTGGGCTGACGCCTTCGTTGGCGTGAACGGCATGATACTCCCCAAACACATCTTTGAACCGTACACCGGGGCCAAATCGCGTGAGGCGCCGGCGAACCTGGCGCCGGTTGGCACCGGCCCATACCTGTTCGTCGGTTTCAACCCGGGCGACCTCGTGCAGGGCAAGCTCAATCCGAACTATCACATGGAGAACCGGCCGTATTTCGACACCTTCGAGATGAAGGGCGGCGGCGACGCCGTGTCGGCCGCTCGCGCCGTGATGCAAACGGGCGAATACGATTTCGCCTGGAACATGCAGGTCGAGGACGTGATCCTGAAGCGGCTGGAGGCGGGCGGCAAGGGCCACGCCGAAATCACGCCGACCGGAAGTGTCGAGCACATCGAACTCAACACCACCGATCCCTGGAAGGAAGTCGACGGCGAGCGATCGAGCATCAAGACGACGCATCCGTTCCTTTCGGATCCGGCGGTCCGCCAGGCTCTCA
>JBEKGV010000196.1:0-8666 GCA_050012615.1 Acetobacteraceae bacterium
TGCCTGCCTACCTGTACAAGCCCAGACAATCCACCAAGATGGGAACCGATCAGCAACGAGGACTGGATCACCTGGCGGACGAACGATAACGACGATCCGAAACGGCAGAAAGACATCGCGGCGTTAGTTGCCGGTGTCAGGTTCGAAGCGTGTTTTTCGTGACCTTGACACCGTGGGCCTTGAGCCACGCCTTGTGTTCAAGTTGCGCCTTGGTCAGGGCGGCGGTTTTGGGCAACCTGGTTTGCTTGTGTTTCGGCGTATAAAGCTTGATCACACGAGTCATCGGTCTTGCTCCGGCATGGCGCACGGGTGAGTTTAGCTGATTTCCGCAGCCGACGCCGAAAAAACTGGCATACACCGGCAAGCCTGGAGAGGTCAGTAGGATGCGACAGCGACGCTACCGATTGACCAGCGTGCGCATGAACTCCGACTTCGCCGTCGCACCGGCAAGAAGATAGCTGTGATCCGAGCCGGTGAGGACGAAGCGGCAACCCATTCCAACATAACGGCGCGCATCCTCATTTTCGTTGATGCCGCCCATACCCAGTATTTTTCCATGTTTCCGGCAGGCGTCGCCGACGGTCTGGTAGGCGTCGATCAGCTTCTGATGTCCCATTTGACCTGGAATGCCGAGTTCCGTTGTCAGATCGAAGCTGCCGAACAGCAAAACGTCGATCCCCGCCACCGCGGCGATCGCATCGGAATTGCGAACCGCCTCGGGACTCTCGATCATCACCACGGTCATGATTTCGTCGTTGATTTCGTTCTGCGCCAGCGCGACGTCGGAGACCTGATAGCCATACAGCGCCGGCGGCCCGCCCCAACTGCGCGTCCCCGCCGGAGGGTAATGAAACGCGTCGGCGATGCGTTGTGCCTGCTGGGCCGTATCGACGTGCGGCACGACAATGCCCATCGCACCGTTGTCGAGCAGCCGGGTGCCTTCATCGAGCGCGCCGGAGCAGACACGCACGATCGGAGCAACCCCGGTCGGCAGCGCGGCGATGCAGATTTGCGTGGCCTCCTGCATCGAGAACGCGCCATGCTCCATATCGATGAACAGGAAATCATGGCCGGATGCCGCCGCGAGCAAAGGCGTCGCGATGCTGCGCAGATGGTAGACCTGAAAGCCAAGGGCCATCTGTCCTTGTTGCATTTTGCGTTTGGCTTCGTTGCGGGTAATTGGCATGGCGTCCTCCCGATTAAGATGCCAACGCAGCACGGTCCGGCGCGACGCGTCAAACCATGAGCCCTTGCCGCCACCGTTGGCGGCATGAGAGGTTCCGGGAATGACCAACCGCAAGCGTCTTGCCGTCGACATAGGCGGCACGTTCACCGATCTCGTGCTGGCCCTGCCGAACCGGACACTGTCGAAAAAGCTGCTGACAACACACGAGCATCCCGAGGCGGCGGTCATCGACGGCACGCGCCTGATCCTGGCCGAGGCGGGGATCCCGGCGTCGCATCTCGATCTGGTCATCCATGGCACCACGCTTGCGACCAATGCGTTCGAACAATACGATTTGTATATGGAACGGCCCGCGCCTTTGGTCTCGCGCGACCTGCGCCTTGAGGTGGCGGAGCGTCTGGCTGCGGATGGATCCGTGCTGCTTCCGTTGGACGAAGGGGGCCTGCTCGCGGTTATCGAAACACTGCGATCTGAAAAGATCGATGCGCTGGCGATCAGTTTTCTCCACGCCTATGTCAATCCGGCGCACGAGGAACGCGCTCGCGCGGTGATCGCAGCGGCACTACCCAATCTCGCGATCACTCTGTCACACGAGGTGTGCCGGGAAATCCGCGAGTATGAGAGAACCTCAACAACAGTCGCCAATGCTTATGTCTTGCCGCTGATGGCGCGCTACCTGGAAGGCATGCGCGACGGTCTCGCCGCCCTGGGCGCGGAATGTCCGCTGTTGCTGATGATGTCCTCGGGCGGAATTTGCACAATCGAAACGGCACGGCGCTTTCCCGTACGCCTCGTCGAGAGCGGCCCGGCCGGAGGCGTGATCCTGGCCCGGCGTATCGCGGCGCGCGGCGGCTATGACCGCGCCGTGTCGTTCGACATGGGCGGCACGACCGCGAAGATCACTTTGATCGACGATTACACTCCGCAACAATCTCGGCATTTCGAAGTCGCGCGCGCGTGTCGTTTCGCCAAGGGAAGCGGCATCCCGGTCCGCATTCCGGTCATCGACATGGTGGAGATTGGCGCCGGTGGCGGCTCGATCGCGCGGGTCGATAAGTTGCGGCGGATCGTTGTGGGTCCTGACAGTGCGGGGTCGGAACCAGGCCCAGCGTGTTACAACCGTGGGGGCGATCGGGCGACGGTCACGGATGCGGATGTCGCTCTCGGCCGGATCGATCCCGAAGGTTTCGCAGGAGGTTCGATCTCGCTGGACCCGGCGAAGGCCGCTGCCGCCGTCGCCAGCAGCATCACGCTGGACATGACCGGGCAAGAAGCCGCGCGCGGCATTGTCGAAATCGTCGACGAAGCGATGGCCAGCGCCGCTCGCGTCCATGCGGTCGAGAACGGTAAGGACACCGCCGGCCGCACGCTCATCGCCTTCGGTGGCGCCGCGCCGCTGCATGCCGCGAGGCTGGCCGAGAAGCTTGGCATCGAACGGGTGGTCATTCCGCGAGATGCCGGCGTGGGGTCGGCGCATGGGTTCCTCGACGCGCCGATCGCCTATGAGGTGGTGCGCACCCTGCTCGTACGGTTGGATGCACTGGACCAGGATCGGATCGACACGATGTTCGCTGAGATGCGCGCGGAGACCGAAGTTGTGGTTCGGCTTGGCGCTCCCACGGGCGATTTGCTGGAAACGCGCACGGCCTACATGCGCTATCGCGGACAGGGTCACGAAATCGCCGTGCCGTTTCCCGCCGGCAAAGCCGATGCGGCGACGTTGCGGGCGGCATTCGACGCGACCTACACCGCGCTGTTCGGCCGGATCATTCCGCGGCTGGAAATCGAAGTCGTGACCTGGACGCTTGCGCTGGCGCAACGTCACGACCAGCCGGAACCCTCAATCGCTCCGCCCCAGAAAGGGACGGTGAAACCGGTCGGGACACGGCGCATCGTTGAAGCCGAAACCGGTGAAGCCGTGGCAGCTCAGGTCCACATTCGCAACGCCCTGACACCTGGCGTGACCGTCATCGGACCCGCGGTCATTTTGGAAGATGGCACGACGACCATCGTCCCGTCCGGCCGTGCCGCGCGCATCGGTGCCGACAGCGAAATCATCATCGAAGGAAATCCGATGTGACCGGCCAAAACATCTCCGAAATTGAATTGCAGATCATGTGGAATCGCCTGCTCTCGGTGGTGGAGGAGCCGGCGCAAACTTTGGTGCGGACGGCGTTCAGCACCTCGTCCCGGGAGGCCGGCGATATTTCCGCCGGGGTATTCGATCTCGAGGGCCGGATGCTCGCGCAAGCGGTGACCGGCACGCCTGGCCACATCAACACGATGGCCCGATCGGTCGGCCATTTCCTGGACGTGTTTCCGGTCGCCCAAATGCGAGAAGGCGACGTCTATGTCACCAACGATCCGTGGAAAGGGACCGGTCATCTTTACGACCTCGTCGTCGTGTCCCCTACCTTCATGGATGGGCGGATCGTCGGATTGTTCGCCAGCACCGCGCATCTCGTCGACATGGGCGGTGTCGGGCAAACTCCGGAGGGACGCCAGATCTGGCACGAGGGATTGTTCATTCCGCTGCTGCGCCTGGTTCGCGCCGGCGAGATGAACGAAGACCTGCTCGCCATGATCCGCGCCAATGTGCGTGAACCGGTGCAGGTGATCGGCGACGTCTATGCGTTGATCGCGTGCAACGAAATCGGCGGCCGCCGCCTGCTCGCGATGATGCGCGAGTTTAAGTTGCACGACATCGATCAGCTTGGCGGTGAGATCATCGCACGCAGCCGCCGCGCGATGACCGAGGCGATTCAGAAACTGCCGAAAGGCTCCTGGACGTCATCCATGCGAGTCGACGGATACGAAGCGCCCATCGACATCGTTGGCCGCGTGACGATCACGGACGTTACGATCCATGTCGATTTCACCGGCACGTCCGGCATGTCGTCCTATGCGATCAATTGCCCGATTTGCTACACTGAAGCCTACACGACGTTCGGCGTGAACTGCGTTGTCGCCCCGCATGTTCCGAACAACGCCGGCAGCCTGGATGCGGTGAAGGTCACCGCCCCGTCGGGCACCGTGCTAAGCGCTGAATATCCTGCCGCGGTCTACGCCCGCTCCACGATGGGACATCTGCTGCCGGATGTGGTGTACGGCTGCCTCGACCAGGCCATTCCCGGCCGGGTGCCCGCCGAGGGGACGTCCAATCTCTGGAGCCTGAAATTGATCGCCGGCCACGGCCTGACGGGTGTCGGCGACAAGGCCGGCACGCAGTTCATGACCATGAGCTTCCATTCCGGTGGCGCCGGTGCGCGGCCGCATCAGGACGGGCTGTCGGCCACGCCATTTCCGTCCGGTGTAAGAAACGTTCCGGTCGAGGCAACCGAGGCGATCACGCCCCTGGTCATCTGGCGAAAGGAACTGCGCCAGGATTCCGGCGGCATCGGCCGCCAGCGCGGCGGACTGGGCCAGGTGATGGAGGTCGGATCGCGCGAGGACACGGCATTTGGACTGTTCGCATCGTTTGAGCGCGTGAAATATCCGGCACGAGGTCGCAACGGTGGCGGACCGGGCGTCAAAGGCTCGGTACGCCTTGCATCCGGTGCCGAACTTGGACCGAAAGGCTTGCAGGTCGTGCCTGCCGGTGACTGCGTCATCGTATCAATGCCCGGTGGTGGCGGGATGGGTCCGCCGGCGGACCGGGATCCGGAGGCGATAGGGCGCGATATTCGCCTCGGCTATATTTCCAAAGAAGCGGCCGAGCGCGACTACGATTTCGAGGGCTAAGACCTCAACGATCTCCAAGCGATGCCCAGGCGCTGGCCACATTGCAATTTTATCTATATTGGCTAGAATAGATAAGACAGGAGAGATCCTATGAAGGTCACATCCACCGAATTTCAACAAAATGTTGGCCGTTACCAGGATGCGGCGCTCCAGGCACCCGTCGCGATCACCAAGAACGGCCGGCCGCACACGGTACTGGTCTCGGCTGCGTTTTTCGACCTGGTCACGAAAGGCCGGGTCGCCCGCCGCGTCGAAGACCTCGACGAAGACACATTGAAAGCCATTGCCGAAAGTTCCGTCCCGGCCGAGTACGCTTCACTCGATGAGATCGTCAAAGACTGGACTCCGTGAGCTTACCGGACCCTCGGCCGGGTCTCGTGATATCCTATGTATATCTTTGGGCGAGGGAACATGGTCTCGGCTCGGAGGAAGGCGCGAAAGACCGCCCATGTGCGATCGTCGCTGCTCGGCAAACGGTTTCTGGACGGGAGGTCGTGTCGGTTGTCCCGATTACTCACACTCCGCCCTCGGATATGGCCGACGGCGTTGAGATTCCACCCACCCTCAAAGTCTGGCTCGGGCTCGATGAGCAACCGTCATGGATTGTCGTCACCGAGACCAACGATTTCCTGTGGCCTGGCCCGGATCTGCGACCACGGCGAGGCGTGACACCAAGGCGTTTTGAATACGGAATGTTACCGCCTCGGTTCTACGCCCATGTTCGCGATCGAATTGTGAAGGCTTATCACGACCGGCGGGTACAACGCGTACCTAGGTCGGAATAGGCCTACACACCGCCGCACCCACGGTTCCGCCACGCCTCCTCAACCAGGCACAATATCTCGAATAATATCGACGCACCGTTGAACGCGGTGATCGTCCCGGGGTCGAACGGCGGGGCAACCTCCACCAGGTCCCCACCAACGAAGTCGATCCCCCGCAAGCCGCGCAGCAGCCGCAATGCCTCCCGCGCGGTAATCCCTCCGGCTTCGGGCGTTCCGGTGCCGGGAGCCTCGGCCGGGTCCAGGCTGTCGATGTCAAACGTCAGGTAGGTCGGACCATCGCCGGCAACACGCCGAGCCTCGGCAGCCGCGAACGCCCAACCCTGGTCGGTGAACTCATCGATCCCGAGCACGCGCATGCCGCTGGCCACCGAAAACCCCCACATCTCCGGATCGTTGGTCGTCCCGCGGATGCCGATCTGGATCACCCGCCGCGGGTCCAGCAATCCCTCCTCCACCGCCCGCCGGAACGGGGCGCCATGGTGGAAGCGCGAGCCCAGGTAGTCATCGCCCGTGTCGCAATGCGCATCGACATGTACCATGCCGACCGGCCGGTGCTTCGCGATGGCCCGTAGGATGGGCAGGCTGATCGAGTGATCGCCTCCGATGGACACCGGCACCGCGCCGGCGGCATGAACGTCCCGAAAATAATCGGCGATCTCGTCCAGGGCCCCGGCCAACTCGTAGGGGCATTCCAGCCAGCAATCGCCCAGGTCGCGGATGCGGGCCCGGGAGAAGGGAGCGACTCCGGTGGCCGAGTTGATCCGGCGCATCAATGTCGATTGATCCCGTACCGCGCGAGGCCCGTGTCGCGCGCCGGAGCGATGCGTTACCCCGCCGTCGAATGGCACGCCGATCAGCGCGATATCGGCCTCCGCCGGGTCATCGGCGATCGGCGTGCGAAAGAAGCTGGCGATGCCGGTGTGTCTGGGTTGCGCCTGCGGGTCGTTGAGATCCTGATAGCGAGAGGGACGTTTTGTCATGCGCTGTCCTCGTGGCGTATCTGTTCGCCCGGCCGGCGAACGACGGCCTGGGCGTGTGATAGGGCATCATGACAAGGTTCTCCGAGCCGTGACCATGGACAATCGACGCGATTTCGCCCGTGGATCGTCATCGCACCATCGGACCCGTGCCGGCTCGGCTCCGCCGGTTGCTCCCGCCATCGCGATCGGGTTGTGACGCCGCCGTCGCCCGCGTTCCTTGCCGGCTTCGCCGCCGAAGCGAAGATAGCTCGCCGGTCCGGTTGGCCGGTCGCGATCGGCGGCGGCACCACGGAGGGTGCGGCCCACGCGGCGAAACAGTTGATCGAGGGCGGTGTGACAGGCCTGGTCAGTTTTGGCCTCGCCGGAGGGCTCGACCCGGCGCTGCGGCCGGGGACGCTGGTCGTGCCGAAGGCAGTCCTGGCGGATGGGCTGGTTTGGTGGACCGATCCCGTTCTGGGCGCGCGTCTGGGCGGGACGACGGGTCACCTTTGCCTCGGCCTGGGGCACATCGTCGCATCGACCGCCGAAAAGCAACGCCTCCGCCAGGAGACGGGCGCGAGTTTCGTCGATATGGAGAGCGGCGCCGTGGCCGCGATCGCGGGTGCGGCCGGTCTGCCGTTCGCCGTGCTTCGGGCGATTTGTGATCCCGCGGATCGAGCGTTGCCACCTGCCGCGCTGATCGCTCTGGACGCTGCAGGCCGAATCGCTCTGTCCCAGGTCATGCGGTCCGTTCTGACCAATCCTGAGCAAATCGCGGCACTCGTCGTACTGGCGCGAGACGCGGCGGCGGCCCGGCGGGCGCTGCGATCGCGGATCGCGGCGATGGGCAGCGCCGGGGACGTTTCATAGCGTGGAACACGTCAATCGAGTGTTCGGATTTGTGGCATTCGGGCGAAACTTCTGGTTATGATGCATCCTCATGATTGATTTTGTCACAGCTCCGGCGACTCTGCCGCCCGGCAAACGGGTGTATGCCATCGGCGACGTGCATGGGTGTCTCGACCGTCTCGCCGCGTTGCACGAGCGGATCGCCGAGGATCTCGTCACGCGTCCGGTCGAGCATTCTGTCCTGGTCCACCTCGGTGACTACGTCGATCGCGGCTTGGACAGCGCTCAGGTGGTTGACTGGCTGAGCGGTGGTGCGCCCGTGCCGGTCGAGCAGACTGTCAACCTCATGGGCAATCACGAGGATATGATGCTTCAGGCTCTGTTCGGGACGGATAAGGAGGCCACCGGCATCTGGCTGGCGAACGGCGGCGCGGATTCATTATTGAGTTGGGAGATTTCCCGCAAAGTCCCACCGGCTGAATGGACGCGTCTTATTCCCGCCGAACACCAGACGTTTCTCCACGATCTTGAAATCAGCTTCCGGTATGGCGATTATTTGTTCGTCCATGCCGGCATCAGACCGCTGGTACCGCTGGATAAACAAGATAAGCAGGACATGCTTTGGATAAGGGAACCTTTTTTATCCTGGAAGCATTCGCACGAAGCTGTCGTAGTCCATGGCCACACGCCACGGCACGACCCGGAAATCCGGTTCAATCGTATTGGGATCGACACCGGCGCGGTGATGGGAGGGGCGCTTACTTGCGCCGTGCTTGAGGAAGATAGGATTGGATTCATGCAATATTAACACGTTGCTGTCAGACTTTTCGTTGTAACCCAGGCCTAAAGCGGATCACGGATCACACATGAACCAAATTTCCTCCTCGGGTCCCCTCTCGCCGGACGCGCCCGATCCGGATCTTGAGGCCGCGATTCCGCGATTGGCGTATGGGAACGTGCTGATCGTGGGCGATGTAATGCTCGATCGGTACGTTTATGGCGACGTGACCCGGATCAGTGTCGAGGCTCCGGTGCCGATCCTGGCGATCGACCGGGAACTTCAGATGCCCGGGGGCGCGGGCAACGTGCTGCGCAACCTCACCGCTTTGGGCGCGGCCGCTGCCTTCATCACCGTGGTCGGCGACG
>JBEKGV010000197.1:0-7175 GCA_050012615.1 Acetobacteraceae bacterium
AATAGGTGGACAATTCCATCGGGCAGCGCACGCCGGGCGGGATGTAAGCGAACGACCCATCGCTGAAGACCGCCGAATTGAGCGCGGCGAAAAAATTATCGCCCGCCGGCACGACGGAGCCGAGGTAGCGCCGCACCAGATCGGGATGTTCGCGCACGGCCTCACCGAATGAGCAGAAGATGATGCCCAGTTCGCCAAGCGCGTCTTTGAAGGTGGTGGCGACGGAGACGCTGTCGAACACGGCGTCGACCGCGACACCGGCCAGCGCGGCGCGCTCGCCAAGCGGGATGCCAAGCTTCTCATAGGTCTTCAGCAGTTCGGGATCGACCTCGTCGAGCGATTTTAGCGCTTGTTTGGGCGCGGAATAATAGGTGGAGGCCTGGTAGTCGATCGGCGCGATCGCCAGTTTAGCCCAGTTGGGGGGCGTCATGCGAAGCCAGCGGCGAAACGATTTGAGGCGCCATTCCAGCAGCCACGCGGGCTCATTCTTCTTCGCCGAGATGAAGCGAACGGTGCCCTCGTCGAGACCGGGTGGCGCTTCATCGGCTTCGATGTCGGTAACGAAGCCGTACTTATATCCTTCGCCGGTCGAGGCGCGGACGGTCTCCAGCGTGTCGAGGCTCGCGCTCACGGTGCGGTTCCCCTGTGGTGCATGGTCGGACTCGGCACGAGATCACCCTTTCCCGGTCGCGGATGGACTCTTCGGTTAGAGCAACCTTCGTGCCATCTCGGGAATCAGCGCTGTGGCGCGAGTTTCCGCGGTTGCCGGGAGCGGTGGCGCGTCACGCTGTCTCGTTCCCGACAAGGTTCGCGACGACAATTCCGCATTGGTGTCGGACAATGGACAGGTGCGATCTCAGAACTTTTGGATCGGAATGCCTTGCTTGCGGATCGCATAGCCGACCTGGCGCGGGGTCAGGCCGAGCAGCCGCGCGGCTTTGGCCTGCACCCAGCCGGATTTTTCCATGGCGGCCAACAACGCATCGCGGTCGATATTCCCCGCCGCGTCGTCCGCGACAGCGTCGGGCGCATCGGCGGTGGGCATTGGGTTCGCCGGTCCCGGCACGAGCTCCCTCGCCACGAGTGGCGGCGGTTGGCGTACTGGGCTCGGCAGAACCGGCAACGGGACCACGACGTCAGGCCGCGCTTCCTGGGGAAGTTTCCAAAGCACCGACGACAGGCAACGATCGTTGCGGCATGCGAAGTCGACATCCTGGATCAGGTCGCCGCGCGCCATCGTCGCGGTGCGGCAAACGCAATTCTCAAGCTCCCGCACATTGCCGGGAAAATAGCACGACATCAGCACTTCCGTGGCCGAGTGAGACAGCGTGTGTTTGGTCTTGTTGTCGCGGTTGAAGCGGCGCAGGAACTCGTTCGCGAGCAACGGGATATCCGATCGTCTGTCGCGCAGCGGCGGCACGAAGATGGTGACCACGGTGATGCGGTAATACAGATCGGCGCGAAATGTGCCCTTCGCGACCGCGTCTTCCAGGTCGCGATTGGTCGCGGCGACCAGCCGCACATCCACTTTCAACGTGCGTGTGCCGCCGACGCGTTCGAACTCGCCTTCCTGCAGCACGCGTAGCAGTTTGGCCTGGAACGCGGGAGAGATCTCGCCGATTTCATCCAGGAACAGGGTGCCCTTATCAGCCAGTTCGAAGCGGCCCTTGCGCTGCGCGATAGCGCCGGTGAAGGCTCCCTTTTCGTGACCGAAAAGTTCGGATTCCAACACGCTTTCCGGCAGCGCGGCGCAGTTGAGCCGGATGAACGGCCCGGTGGCGCGGCCGGAGAGTTCATGCACGGCCTGCGCGAACAATTCCTTCCCGGTCCCCGATTCGCCGCGCAGAATCACGGTGGAATTGGTGCGCGCGACAATGCCGACCATGTCCATCACGCGGCGGATCTCGCGGCTTTCGCCGATGATGCCGCCGTATCGCGTATCGCCGATGGTCCGCGGTGGGGCCTCCGGCAAGATTTCCGTTCGCAGCTTGGAAAGTCGGCTTTGCTCTTCGAGCAGCCGCGACCGGTCGTTGGTAACGATGCGATGCAGCCGCACGGTTTGACCGACCAGATTGGCGACCATTTTCAGGAACCGGAGGTCCTCGTCGACCTGCACCGCGCCCCATGTCAGCCAGGCGCGATCAATCGTAAGCGTGCCGATCACATGGTCTCGGCTCTTGATCGGCACGCCCATGAACGAATAGCTGAGCCCGGATGGCCCCCAGGCGGACGTGTCCCAATCGAACACACTGTCCTTGGCCACATCCGCCACCGCCATGGGCATCTCGGTCGCGACGAGTTGGCCAATCACACGCTCCGGCAAAGTGTCGAAATAGCGTCGCGCGTCGCGGTCCCCAAGGGAGCCCGACACCACTATTTCAGGCTCGCCGGCCGCATCGAGCAACGCGATCAGCCCGTTGCCCATATCGAGGAAGCTTTTCAAAACGCACAATGTCGCGACCAGAATTTCGCGTAAATTGCCAGGACCGCACAGGATTTTAGAGATTTCGTAAATCCCGTAGAGGGCCATCTCCGGCCGGCCTGGGAGGTGTCCGTCGGGAACGCTTGAACTAGGGTCCAGCTCGCCAATCATGTGAGAGCTCCAACCCCGCCGGGGATGCCAGTCCGTAGCATTACGGCGGGCCAACAATATTCAAAAAGGTTAACGGACCCAGGCCGGCAGCCGCAACCTTTATTTTGCAGTGCAGCAAAAATAATCTGTGCCGGGCGAAAATCCGCCAGCCGGATGGCACGGTGGTTGCTTCGATTGAAGCCGCGGTGAGTCGACGGATCGGCATGACCGCCGACTACGTTGCTGGTTCGGTATGAAAATGCGGTTGACACGGCTTGAAGCAGGTCAGCGGGCGTTCGCCGTGTCGCAAACAGAATCAAGGAGTCGGCCACATGGCGCGCGTGACATTTTGGGGGAAACCTGGTTGCGTCGGCAACGCGCGTCAGCTCGCGCTGTTGCGCGCCTCCGGTCACGATGTGGAGGTGCGCGATCTGTGCGCGGAACTCTGGACTGTCGCCCGCCTGCGGCCGTTCTTCGGTGAGGAGCCGGTCGCCTCATGGTTCAACCGCGGGGCGCCAAAAGTGAAGCGAGGTGAATTGCGCCTGGAGAGTTTGTCGGAAGCTGAGGCTTTGGCGGCGCTGATCGCCGAACCGCTGCTGATCCGGCGTCCGTTGCTGGAAGCCGAGGGCCGGGTCGCGGCCGGCTTCAATGCGGCTCGGATCGCAGCGTGGATTGGTCTGACCGACGGAATGGCGATGGTGGGCGAGGGTTGTCCTCGGCCGGAGATGCCGCCTTGTCCGTGACACGGCTGCAATGGCTTACCAGGCCATTGGCGCGGTGGTGCAGTACTCGCCCCAGGCTCCGTTACCGAAGCGGCGCGGGCCGGCCCAGGTAAGGATGGCATCGGTTTTGGGCGGCAGTTCGTCGGTGGGTTCGCCCAGAAAGTCGCGCCAGGCCGGCAACAGGCTGGTTCGCACCGGTACCAGCACGGGAACCCCGGCGATCAGAGCCTCCGCGAGTTCGGCCCGCATGCCGCCGCCGGCTGCCTCTTCCTTGCCGAAGCGGCTCGCGACCAGCAGATCCGGGCGCGCGAGAGCGGCCCGGCGAAATGCCATCGCGGCGCGAGCCAGTGCATCGGTGTCGAGGATGCAACCCTGGACGCCGGAACCGCGCGGGTCGTTCAGGCGGATCGTTTCGTGCCCCGGGAGGACCCGCAACAGCATCTCTCGTTTGCCTGGGGAGATTTGCTCGCCGAAGTGCTGAAGCAGACCGCCTACTGTGAGGCCGGCACGGCACAACGTGTCAACCGAGAAGGCCAGGGCCGCATCGACGTCGTCGTCGGGGCCATACACAACCGCGGCTGTCCGCAATCGCACGGTCGTTGGCGAACGCCGGGACGACGGTTCGAATGCGATCGGCCGCTTGGAGGTGATCGGTACCGCGCCAGGCGCGGCGGCGTTGGATGACCCGCCATCGAGCTGCGCGGCATCGTCGGAACTCAGGCCCGGCATGACGTCGAACATCGGCGGCGCTCGTTCTGTGTGGAGGCCTCGGTGCAATTCCGATGCCAGGAAGAAACGCCAGGAATCGATCAGGTTCGGGGAGGGATCTGTCTACTTCGCGACATTCGCAACTTGGGACATGTCGCGTTTCGGTCGGAGAAAGGCCTGTCGTCTGTGTTGCCGAACCCTGGGCACAGCGATCACGGACACCATGCGGAGCGGATATGTTCCTAATCTTCCAGGTGGAGCCAAGGGGAATCGAAGCCCCGGCCTGCTTAATGCCACTTGGTGGTGTAACAGGCAGGCTCTCGGCACGGCCAAGAGATGGATCAGCCCGTCATTCATCGTCGGGGTTGGCTACCGGTGGTAATGACCTGTCGTTCAGATGACCTGTCGCCTCACGGCCTTCAGTGGGCCGATCACGGGTCCCAGTTACCCGCCGTCCGATGGCAATAGGTTCGCGCGGTAACCAAGCCGTCCTCTCCGATGGTCAAGGAATGATGCGGCTCTCTCCATGTATCTCGATTGGATTTTTTCACTTTTAACTCCCGTGCTACCTCGCGCGACACCCGACGTCCGCCAGATCTTCTCCCGAGGATGCTGTCCGGCGCGCGGACCACACGGCCTCTTTCTGGCTTGATCTGGCCGAAGAACGGCTGCGCCTCGATCGCCTGGGCCGCAATGGCGGCGGCGAGACTTTCTTCCCCTGGGCTGAAGCCCATTCCTCGCGAGGCAACAAACTCTCACCGCCGCCGTCCTCCGCTGCGTCCGGCCCTGAGGCCACCCCATCGCGCGGGCGCGTCGGGGACCCCGACCGGCGGGTGCATCGCCGATCGCCTCCGGCTTCCCGATCGCCATCGAGGCCGCGGTGGTCGCGGGCTCGAAACAGCCAAGGAGGAGCGACATGGCCAACATCGGGTCCTTCAAGAAGTCCGGCGGCGAATTCCAGGGCGAGATCGTCACCCTGAGCGTCCAGACCAGGAACGTCCGCATCATCCCCGAGACCAACCTGGCCAACATCGCCCCCAGCCATCGTGTCTATGTCGGCCGCGCCGAGATCGGGGCCGCCTGGTCGAAGCGCTCCACCGAGGGCCGCGACTACCTCTCGGTCAAGCTGGACGATCCATCGTTCAACGCTCCGATCTACGCCAACCTCTTCGACGACGAGGACGGCGACGGCCACACCCTCATCTGGTCTCGTGCCCGACGGCAGAACGGAGACTGAGCCGAACCCACTGCGGCGCCCCGCCCGGGCTCCCGGGCGGGCTTTCGCGTTTGCAATGGCCGTTGCCGGCCAGAACGGACGGAATGGATGCGTGCTCAGGCCCATCGCTCGGAGGACCGTGGTGCACGCGAATGAACACGTCCTCGTCGATTGACGCCTTCTTGGCCCAGGCGCGACGGGCCCCACAACATCCCGGGCCAGATGGCGTCCACCGGGCCCGCGCCAAGCCAGATGTGCCTGCCTGATACTGATCCGCTTCCATGCGAATTCACGCGACCGAGGGAGCCGCGTTGGCGCCACATCATAACGTGGTGGGCGAAGCGACTGCATTGGAAGGCGACAACGCGCGCGATCCATTCGCCCCGATTGCAAAAGGCAATTCGGATGTCATTAGGGCACTTTTGGCGATTTCTCTGGGAACGAGCCGAAATCCTAGGGCAATCCTTGAAACGTAACGCAGATCAACAAAATAATATTTTAATATCAGTTAGCTAATTGTTATCCCAAATATGGCTTATCCGCTTCATAACCTGAAGGTCAAGGTTCAAATCCTGTCCCCGCAACCAAGATTTAAAGACTTCCTCTATGTTCTTCCACGAGCGGCACGAACGAATCCGCCGTGTCCCTCTGACCATCTGGTTCGCAACCTGATGCGCCATCTCTCGTTTGACAAATTATGGCGTAACGTCAAACAGATATTCAAGCTCGCCACTACCACACATCGATGCACAATACCTTGTTCGGCAAGGATCTCAGGTGACGGTGGCTCATTTATAGCGCGCGAATATCTATCAAATCGCCAAGAGTCGCAGCAAAAATCAGTCGTTCGGCAAAATTCACGGTCTCGGCAACATAGGAAATCAATCGATCGATTCGTGCATTCGCCATCGAGGACCGGCTTGCCAGTCTGGCGAAGAAGAGCGCTCGATCTTTCATCCGCCGGTCAGCCGTCACGCAATCTTGCCCCGCAACGTGTCCGCCAGCGCGGAAAGCGCATTGGCGAGCTGTCTCGTGGTTTCCGGCGGTGGCAGCGGCATTCTGAGGCTTTGCGCACCGGTGGCGGGGTCACGCTCAATCCAAGGATGCGTCGAGGCCTGGGGATCGTGCGCGGACACCAGAGCGCCAATAAACCGCGACCCGATCTGCACCAAGGCCTGCCACGCATCGGGACTTGCATCGCGCGGTGGCATCGCGGGACCTTCGGTCCGCGCGGTCACCATCTGGTCAGTGTCGATATCCGCTTTTTGGTCCTCCGTGGATTCAGCGCCAACAGCAGCGACGATATTCGTCACCTCCTCACCCGGCGTCACGGCTTCGCCTTCACCCATGCTCCCAGTGACATTCTCCACGTCCTTCATGAAGCGGTTGAGACGTGAACCACCGAGAGAAATCTCGCCACTGCCGCCGTCGAGAATTCCCGCCGATAAGGAGCGTTTGAACGCCAGCACCGAAAGCATTCCCTCCTCGATGGTACCTTTTGAAACGAAATTGATGACGCGCACCGGCCGCGCTTGCCCCATGCGATGGATGCGCGCGATGCGTTGTTCGAGGATCGCCGGGTTCCACGGCAAATCCATATTCACCAGGGTCGAAGCATGCTGAAGATTGAGGCCCGTGCTGCCCGCATCGGTGGACAGGAACACGCGACAGGCGGGGTCGTCACGAAATCGCTCGATCAGTGCCGGCCGTTTGTCCGACGGCACGCCACCGTGAAAGCTGACGTAGCCGACCTGACGCGCTTTGAGGCGGCGGATGATAATGTCGTGGGTCCGCGTCCATTGCGAAAACACAACTGCCTTGGCCTCGGGCTCGGCGAACAGGTCGTCGAACAGCGCCGCCAGTTCGTCGGCTTTGACGCCATGGTCGGTTTCCTGATCCAGGAGATAGGTGCTGTTGCACGACATGCGCATGTTCTGCAGGGCACAAGTCAGCCGCC
>JBEKGV010000198.1:0-7925 GCA_050012615.1 Acetobacteraceae bacterium
CAACACCCAGTAGTCTCCCTCCTGCCGCAGATTTTCTCGGGTGGCGCCGTGCTTGCGGAGGAAGCCTTGCAGCGCCTGCTCGGGCGCATTCGCTCTTGGCCCGCGTTCCGCCGAACCGGCGGCGGCGACCTGTGGGTTGACGGTGGCGCCGAGCGCGATCCGGCGTGGGCCGTACCAGGTCCGAACATCGGCGGGCGACAGACCGGCCAACTCTTCCGCGATCAAACGTGCCAAATCGTCAGCCGCGCGAGACTGCATGCGCGCCGGGATTTCCTCGCTGAGCAGTTCCAGGAAGAAAGCGGGCATGGTCAGTCTTTCAACGCCGGTTCGATATCCGTTTGGGAAAAGTCATCCCCTTTGAACAGAAGCGGCTCGCGTTCATCATAGAGGCCGCTAAGGTCGGGACTTACCGGTTCCGTCATATGACTACGAATTTCCCGGCCCATCGCGAGCATTCGCTCGACCTCAGCCTCTACATCGCGTGCGTTCTCTTGCCGTTCCAGTTCCGAACGCAGAGCCTTGGTGACCACGCTGGTCAGGCTTTCGCCGGTGAGCGCCGCGAGCCTGGAGGCCAGACGGTAGGCGTCATCGCTCTTGATGTTCAACCGCGAAGTCATTGGTTCGGTCCTGTGTCGGTGGCACATGGGTCAGGCCACGTACACCTTGGTGCCGTCACCCCGACTGGTGGAAAACCGGGCGCGATTGGTAGAGTCAGGGTTGTGCGGGAGAAAGTCATCCTGTTTCCCCTGCGACCCAGGCTTCGCAGCAGGACCTGGCCAGGTTGCGGACGCGGCCGATGAAGCTCGCCCGTTCGGTCACGCTGATCACCCCGCGCGCATCCAGCAGATTGAACAAATGGCTCGCCTTGATGCACTGGTCATAGGCCGGCAGCGCGAGGAGATGGGTCAGTAACGATGCGCATTCGGCCTCGGCGTCGGCGAAATGGCGGGTCAGCATGGCCGTGTCGGCATACTCGAAGTCATACGCGCTGTATTCGCGCTCGGCGCGCAGGAACACGTCCCCGTATTTAACCGCCGTACCGTTGCCGGGGGCGTTGAAATCGAGGTCGAACACGTTCTCCTTGTCCTGGACGTACATGGTCAGCCGTTCGAGGCCATAGGTCATTTCAAAGCTTGGGAGCGTGACCGGGATCCCGCCCACCTGCTGGAAATAGGTGAACTGACCAACCTCCATGCCGTCGCACCAAACCTCCCAGCCCAGACCCCAGGCCCCAAGGGTGGGGCTTTCCCAATCGTCCTCGACGAAGCGGAAGTCATGCCGCAGGGGATCGAGCCCGACCTCACGGTAGCTCGCCAGCAGCAAATCCTGGGCGTCCGCCGGGCTCGGTTTCATGATGACCTGGTATTGGTAGTAGTGCTGCAGCCGGTTCGGGTTCTCGCCGTAACGGCCGTCGGTTGGGCGGCGCGTGGGCTGAACGTAGGCGGCGGACCAGGGCTTCGGGCCGAGCGCGCGCAGCGTCGTGGCGGGGTGGAAGGTGCCGGCGCCCATTTCCACGTCGTAGGGTTGCAGGATGACGCAACCCTGCTTCGACCAGAAGGTGTGCAGCCGCAGGATCAGGTCCTGGAAGGATAAAGGGCGCTCGGTCATCGCGGGTTTTCAAACTGGATTGATGCGGCGCGGCATAGAGCATGGACGGGTTCCGCGGCAAGGCGCGTGCCCCGTGCTTTCGTTTCTCCCTGTCTCCCGAGCCAGTCAGCATCCCAAGACCTGGTCGGCCAGGGGACGTTGACGATCTGGATTATCGTGAGAACCCGGCGGCTTTGCTGCACGACCTTTTCGGGGTCAGTTCGCCTCCTGAGAAATGGCCGCCTCCAGTTCCGCGACTGACGCTGACAACAAAAGGTCGAGCGTGACCGGGCAGCCCGCTGGCGGGGTCACTCCCGATTTGCCGTCGTAGCGGGTCAGCTCAATCTGCCGCACCGCGCGGCCGTATAGTTTCTCAAGGTCTATCCGCTGCCGCATGGATGGTGCGAAGCGACGCTCTGCATCCGACTGAAACGCCACGATTTCGGCGCGCCAGTGCTGGTCGGCACTGATGTCTGGCCAGCCATGCAACTTGAGGAGATGGACTAAGATCTGCTCAAGGTATGACCGGACCGCGTGCAGTTCTGACAGGCCCACGTCCTCGATCTCCTCGACAACATGGTCCCAGTCGACGTCGTTCACTCGCTCACCGCGCGCGACGCGGCGCAGCAAGGCGGCCTGGCGTACCGACCAGGCGAGGGCGTCACGCTCGTAAAGATCGTCGGACATGAACTGAGTATAGCCCAAGGACCTGGGGGCCTCCAGCGGTAAGCCGCCTGCCCGCCATCACATGCACTCGATGCGCGGGCGCGACGTCACAGATGATCGTCAATATCGCGATGAACGCCAGAAACCAGCGGAACACCAGATTTACCAGAGTTTGTGATACGCGGCCAACAATTCGCGGCCGCCCCGCGCGATGTTTCAGTCACCCCGCGATTTGGGACAAAAAGGCGGCTTCCAGATCCTCGACCGACGCCGCCAGCAATTGGTCGAGCGCGATTGGACAGGTCGCCGGCGCCGGGAGCCCGACCCGCTCACCCCGTCTCATGGGAGCGATCTGCCGTTGGGCAAGCTCGTAGATCCTCGGTAAATCGATCCTCTGGCGCATTGATGGTGCATAGCGACCTATGGCATCCACCTGAAAGGTCGCGACTTCGTTTCGCCAGTGCTGGCAAGCGTCACTATCTGGCCAGCCATGCAGCTTCAAGAGATGCGCCAGCATTTGTCGCAGGTGCGATTGAACGGCGTGCAGTTCCGAAAAGCCCACGTCCTCGATCTCTTCGACAACATGGTCCCAGTCGACGTCGTTCACTCGTTCGCCTTTGGCGACCCGGCGTAGCAGAGCCGCCTGGCGTTCCGACCAGGCGAGGGCGTCACGCTCGTAAAGATCGTCGGACATACGGTGACTCATAGCCCGTCATGGTCCGGCATTCCAGAGAAAGTCCTCAGGGAAGCAGCCAGGCCGCCGCTGCGTTGGGCTATGGGGATATGGAAGCGTTGGAGGATTTCGCCGCCGATACGCCCGAAGTCACCTGCGCGGCGCTGCGGGATAATCCCGCATTGGCCCGGGCGGACAAGGCGGTTAACGCGTTTCGCCGCCGGCGGGATGGAAAGCCGCTGGGTTGAGTGTTGGATCGATCGGCGTTGCTTCGCGGCTACCGGTTTGCGTGACGCCGATGCCGTCCACGGACCCTAGGTGGAGAGACTCCGGCCACAGATATCTCACGGCGCCGACAGGAAGCAGCAGCGAAGGATCGCCGGTGACAAGATCGGTCCAACCCCGTGACAAGCCCTCTCGGGTGGCCCATGCCGAGATCACGGCGTCGAACTCGTGACCACCATGGATGCGCGTCATGTCGATACTGGAATGCTCAGCGAACCATGCAATTCCAGCCGCGGGATCGTCGTCGCGATGCAGCTCCCTCCGCAGTGCGTATGCGAGGACTTTTGGATGCGTTTCATTCAGGCTCAGATCTGGCCAGAGCTGACGGAGCCGCATCGCCAATGCGACGCCACCAATACCCATCGACCCATAAAGACCGTTTGGACTCATCACACTGGAACGGACCGCCGGATAGGCAGCGCGCAACAAACGGTCAGCGGGACGCCAACCCCCAGGCCCATCGCACCAACAGAGCATCGTGTCGATGCCTGCCGCGAGCGGATTGCTCTGATGGCATTCAGTCGCGGCCCAGTTGATCGCGGCGGCAACACTACTGACGGTGTCAGCTTTGACTTCGGTGCCACGAAGTAACGCGACACCGAACCCGCGTGCTCCGCCAGGATCGAAACCGAGGAAGCCTTCACTCACCGTATCGATACCTGAGCCGGTCGATGGTGACGCTAACTTTCACCTGTTCCCTTCGGCAGCTTCTTCTCCACGATCGCCGCGTACAGCGCGGCTCCATACGGGATCGCTTCATCGTTGAAGTCATACCGGTGATTATGCACCCCTGCCGTATCTCCATTGCCGATCGAGATATGCGCACCCGGCACTCGTTCCATCATGTAAGCGAAATCCTCAGAGCCCATGACCGGCGGTGCGTTCCTGTCGACATTCGCCTCTCCGACCAGAGCGGCCGCGGCCTCACCGTAAGCGATCGCCTCGGCGGTGTTGTTGACCACCGGCGTGGCGATGGTGCGAAAGGTCACGGTGGCAGACGCGCCGAACCCGGCGGCGATCGTCGTGGCGAGGCGGCTCATGTTTCGCTCCACCAACGCCATGATCTCAGGTTGCATCGTACGAACGGTGCCGCCCAGACTCCCGGTTTCCGGAACAACATTATAAGCCTCGCCGGCGTGGACGCGCGTGATGCTGAGCACCGCGATGTCGCGGGCTGACACGTTGCGGGAAACGATCGACTGCAACGCCGTGGCCAGATGACAGATGACCAGGGCCGGATCGATGCCCTCCTCGGGGCGAGCGCCATGCGCGCCTTTGCCGGTGACGTGAATGTCGAAGAACGCCGCACCCGCGTACCGCGCTCCCTTGCCGATCAGAAATTTCCCAACCGGCACCCCTGGGCGGTTGTGCATGCCGTAAACGAAGTCGCACGGAAACCGCTCAAACAGGCCATCGTTCAGCATGGCCTGCGCGCCGCCAGCGCCTTCTTCGCCGGGCTGAAAGATGAAGTTCACCGTGCCGTTGAAATCGCGCGTTTCGGCGAGCAGCTTCGCGGCGCCGAGCAGCATCGTGGTGTGGCCGTCATGACCGCAGGCATGCATCAGGCCCGGCGTTTGGCTGGCATGCGGCAGGTTGGTCGCCTCGAGGATCGGCAGCGCATCCATGTCCGCGCGCAGCCCAACGGAGGCCTCACCATTGCCGTTCCGCAGCACGCCGACCACGCCGGTGACGCCGACGCCGCGGTGAACCTCGATGCCCCATTCCTCCAGTTTACGCGCCACCAGATCGGCGGTGCGGTGCTCGTTCATGCCGATTTCGGGATGGGCGTGGATATCGCGGCGGATGGAAGTCAGTTCGGTTTGGGCGGCGCGGGCGCGGTCGAGTGTCGCATTGGGCATGGCGAGGTGCGGTCCTTTGGCAGAGCAACCGAATATGCGGCGACAGCGGCGCCGGAGCCACTTTCCCATACGACTTCAAGGCGTCGAGGATCAACGCGGCGCCTCGGGTGGGCTCGTGGCCGCTGGCCTGGCTACGCCAGTTCGCCGCAATATCTCTGCAGCAGCGACCACCCGTCATCGCCCATGGATTTTTTCATGTCGCCATAGAAACCAGATTTGGCCAGTGCGTCACGGAACAGCTTGTTGTCCGGCGAGTTGAAGGCCAGGCCCTTGGTGGTCAGGTTCACCTGCTCGGTCTGGGTCATCGTCACGAAGTCCTGGCGCTCCGCGAGCGCCTCGGCCGAGAAGATCCGATGCGTGATCTCCTGCACATCCGGAGGCAATTTCTTCCACGCCGCGATATTGAACGCGACGTGAAACCCGGCCCATGTGTGATTGGTCAGACTGCAATATTTCTGCACTTCGTAGAGCTTGGCGGTATCGATCAGCACCAGCGGATTCTCTTGCCCATCAACGATCCCGGTCTGCAAAGCGCTGTAAACCTCGCTGAAATTGAGTGCCGTCGGAGAAGCGCCGAGGTGGCGAAACAACGCGATCAGAGTAGGCGCCACCGGCAGGCGGATTTTAAAGCCGTGCAGATCGTCAGGCGAGGCGATCGGCCTGGTCCGCGACGTGATCTGGCGGAAACCATGGTCATAGCCCTTGTCCAGGCAATAGAAGCCGATCTTTTCCGCGGCACCCCGCAGCATGCCGCCAAGATCTCCGTCCATGGCAGCCCAGACATGAGCGTAGTCGGGGAACGCGAAGCCGATGCCGGTAATGCCGCAGACCGGATTGCGCGGCGCGAGCAAATCGATGGGCAGGATGTACATCTGCATCGCCCCGGAAATCGCCTGCGAGATCATCGCTGTATCCCCGCCAAGCTGGCTGCTGGGGTAGATGACGATCTCAAATCGCCCGTTGGTCTCCTGCTTGATCTTATCGGCGGCAATCTGGGTGTGCGCCATCTCCGGATGTTCCATCGGCGACGAGGAGCCGAGCTTGTAGGTGAATTCCGCGGCGTTGGCGGGCCAATGCAGGATCGTGGCGGCGCTGAGGCCGGCCGCTCCAGCCACCACTTGTCTGCGCGACAGCCTGTTGCGTGGCATTTCATTTCCCTCCGGATTTATCGCAGCCGTCGCGGCTGCCTGTTGGTTGCCCAAACCGTGCCGGGACGGCGCAGGCCGAGTCAAGGCCCTGGCCTGGACCGCCGGCCCGGGGTTGGCCGGTATCTCGCTCGTGACTCCAGCGCTGACCTTCGCTACGAGTCGGCCCTTCGACCATAACCTGGACCCCGACCGCACCCCATGCCCAGCAGCAACGATATCCGCGCCACCTTCCTCGACTACTTCGCCCGTAACGGGCATCAGGTGGTCGAGAGCTCGCCTTTGGTGCCGCGCAACGATCCAACGCTGATGTTCGTGAACGCCGGCATGGTGCAGTTCAAAAACGTCTTCACCGGCCAGGAGCGGCGGCCCTATTCCCGAGCGACCACCGCGCAGAAATGCGTCCGCGCGGGCGGCAAGCACAACGATCTCGACAATGTCGGCTATACCGCCCGCCATCACACTTTCTTCGAGATGCTCGGCAATTTCAGCTTCGGCGATTACTTCAAGGAGCAGGCGATCCACTATGCGTGGGAGCTGGTGACCAAGGATTTCGCCCTGCCGAAGGATCGGCTGATGGTCACGGTCTATGTCGATGACGACGACGCGGTGGCGCTATGGAAGAAGATCGCCGGCTTATCGGATCAGAAAATCATCCGGCTCACCGACGACAATTTCTGGCGCATGGGCGATACCGGGCCCTGCGGCCCGTGCTCGGAGATCTTTTACGATCATGGACCCGGTGTCGCGGGCGGGCCGCCTGGCTCGCCGGACGAAGACGGCGACCGGTTCGTCGAGTTCTGGAACCTGGTGTTCATGCAGTACGAGGAAGGGCCGCCCGGCACCCGCACGCCATTGCCTCGGCCGTCGATCGACACCGGCATGGGGCTGGAACGGTTCGCCGCCATCATGCAGGGCAAGCACGACAATTACGACACCGACACTCTGCGTGCCCTGCTCGAATGAAGGCCGCGGCTATGTGCTCCGCCGCATCATGCGCCGCGCCATGCGCCATGCCACGATGATGGGCGCGCGGGAGCCGGTGATGTACCGGCTGGTTCCGGCCCTGATCCGACAGATGGGCACCGCTTATCCGGAACTGGTCCGCGCGGAACCGTTGATCGCCGAGACACTGTTGTTGGAGGAAACCCGCTTCAAACAGTTGCTGGAACGTGGCCTGCATCTGCTCTCGGACGAAATATCCCGGCTCGGCGACAAGCAGGCCCTGCCCGGTTCGGTCGCGTTCCGGCTGTACGATACGTTCGGCTTCCCGCTCGATCTGACGCAGGATGCGTTGCGCGAGCTAGGCCGCGGCGTCGACCTGGCCGGTTTCGAGTCCGCCATGGCCGAACAACGTGCTCGTGCTCGCGCCGCATGGGCGGGCTCCGGCGAAGCTGCAACTGAACAGGTCTGGTTCGAAATCAAGGAGCGCGTCGGCGCCACTGAATTTCTCGGATACAGCACCGAGGCGGCGGAGGGTGTGGTGCTCGCCATCGTCGCCGGCGGGGTCCCCGTACCGGAGGCCGCCGAAGGGTCTGAAATCGCGGTTATCCTGAACCAAACCCCATTCTACGGCGAGAGCGGCGGCCAGGTCGGCGATACCGGTGTGATCGCCGGTGCCGAAGGGCTGCGCATCCGGATCACCGATACGCAGAGGAAGCTTGGTGACCTGGTCGTTCATCTCGGCGTTGTCGAAACCGGTGTGGTCCG
>JBEKGV010000199.1:0-7138 GCA_050012615.1 Acetobacteraceae bacterium
GGCAATCGCACGCTCAAACGCCGCCGCCAGTCTGGGGTGATCGTATTGACCGCTGATGCCCATCTCGCCGCATAAATCGTTGCTGCCGATCATCATCATGTCGACGCCGGGGGTAGCAATGATTTCCTCGACGTTCTCCAGAGCGGCCAAGGTCTCCAGCATGATCACGAGTGACGTCGCATCGTTCATCGCGGCGTTCGTTTCGGTGATCGGAAAGCTGCGATACTGGTACTGCGACAACGCTCCGCCGGCGGAGCGGCCGCCCAGTGGAGGAAATTTGACGAGTTGGACCATGTCGCGGGCCTCGGCGGCGGAGCGGATATGCGGTGTGATGACACCCATCGCGCCGCCGTCCAGCACGCGGCCGATATAATCCGGCGTGTTGGCGGGAACCCTTACCAGCGGCGTGATGCCGATCTGCTGCGCCGCGATGCAAATCTGGCACGTCGAGTCGATGGACAGCGTGTTGTGCTCCATGTCGACATAAAGCGTGTCAAACCCGGCGGTTTTCGCGATCTGGGCGATTTCGATGGAGCGCGCGAAACGAACCGTCATGGATGCCACGACCTCATCGCGGGCGAGCTTTTCCATCATGTGGTTGCGCAGGATCGCACGTAGCGAATCTGACATGGCTTTTTTCCCTCCCTGGCCGAACCGAGGTTCTGGCGGTATGACAGGGTTCGGCCATACGCGCGGGATACCATGCTTGACAAGACCGAGCCGCCGCCGCTGCTGGACGTACGCGGTGTCACGCTACGCTACAAAACGCGGGACCATCTGGTCACCGCGACATATCGCGTGGATTTCAGTATCCGCCAATCGGATCGATTTATCGTACTGGGTCCTTCAGGGTGCGGAAAGTCGACATTGCTGAAGGCGGTGGGCGGCTACATGGCGCCGACCGAGGGTGAAATCATGCTGAAGGGCACCCGCATCACGCGGCCTGGACCTGACCGGATGATGGTGTTTCAGGAGTTCGACCAGTTGCTGCCCTGGAAGACGGTTCGGCAAAACGTGGTATTCGCGCTCGAAACGTCCGGCAAATTGCGCGGTCGCGCGGCCGGCGAACGGGCGATGGAATATATCGACAAGGTGCATCTGACCAGGTTCGCCGATGCTTATCCGCACACGCTGTCGGGAGGGATGAAGCAGCGCGTCGCGATTGCTCGCGGGATGGCGATGGAGCCCGATATCCTGCTGATGGATGAACCCTTCGCCGCGTTGGACGCGTTGACGAGGCGCCGCATGCAGGACGAACTGCTGGGATTGTGGGAGGAGACGCGGTTCACCGTGCTGTTCGTTACCCACTCAATTCCGGAGGCGGTCAAGATCGGCAACCGGATTCTTCTGATGACGCCGCATCCAGGTCAGGTAAAAGCCGAGCTGAACAGTGTCGACGCATCCGCTCATCCGGCCGAGGTGGCGATGCTGGAACAACGCATCCACGATATGCTGTTCGTCGATCGTGTGGAGGAAGATGAACATGTCTGACGCCTTGCTCCGCCCGGAGGTGGTTCGCGAGATCAGCGGCGCCGATGAGTTTGGCATCGTCGAAAAAGAACTGACGATTTTTGAGCGGCTCTACAATCTGGGTTGGGTTCGGAAGACCGGTCTGTTGATCGTTCTCGCTCTGGTCTGGGAGGGTTATGCGAGGCACCTCGACAATCCACTGCTGGTGCCGACATTGACCGATACGTTCCAGGCCTGGCGAGAGGGAATGGAAAGTTACGTGTTGCCGGAACGAATCTTTACCTCGCTTCAGGTGCTGGCGATCGGATACACTACGGGGGTTGTGCTCGCCGGGATCCTGACCGTGCTGGCGATCACGACGCGGATCGGCACCGACTTTCTTGAAACGATGACCGCGATGCTGAACCCGTTGCCCGCGATCGCGCTGTTGCCGCTGGCGCTGATCTGGTTCGGCTTCGGCATTGGCAGCCTGGTGTTCGTCCTGGTTCATTCGGTGTTGTGGGCAGTCGCCTTGAACACCCACGCCGGGTTCCGCGGCGTTTCCAACACGCTGCGCATGGTGGGACGTAACTATGGATTGTCCGGACTGAGGCTGGTGTTGAAGATCCTTGTCCCCGCCGCGTTTCCGTCTATCCTTTCCGGCTTGAAGATCGGTTGGGCGTTCGCCTGGCGGACCCTGATCGCCGCCGAACTGGTGTTCGGTGTGGCATCGGGCAAGGGCGGGCTGGGTTGGTACATCTTCGAAAGTAAAAACCAGCTGGACATCCCGGAAGTGTTCGCCGGCCTTCTCACGATTATCATGATCGGGCTGTTGGTGGAGAACGTTATTTTCCGTACAATAGAAAACCGCACGGTGCGCCGCTGGGGCATGCAGACGTGAAGGGAGACACCAGATGAGCACCTTGGAATCACGCTCGGTTCGCCGTCGAGAAGATCAGCGGCTGCTGACCGGCGGCGGCAATTACGCTGACGATGCGCACCCTGAGGGCATGCTGCACGCGGTGCTGGTCCGCTCCCCCCACGCGCACGCACGAATTACCGGCATCGATGTTTCCGCGGCGCGGGCCATGCCCGGGGTTGCCGCGGTCTATACCGCTGACGATCTGACCGACGTGAAGGCGATCCCCGGCGGTCTTGGTTTTCCTCGCCCTGACGGCGGACCATCGGCGAACACAGACCGGGCGCTGTTGGTCCGCGATCGAGTCCGTTTCGTGGGCGAAGCGGTCGCGATGGTGCTGGCGGACAGCCGCGCAAAGGGACTCGAAGCCGCCGAGGCGGTGATTGTCGATTATGCCGGGTTGCCGCTGGTCACCGATCCGATCGCGGCGATCCAGCCAGGCGCGGCGCCGGTCTGGGACGAATACCCCGACAACATCGGCTATCTCTGGAAACGTGGCGACGCCGAACTGACCGAGGCAAACCTGAAAGCCGCCGCTCACGTCACGAAACTCGAGTTCTCCGTCTCTCGCGTGACCGCCAACTCCATGGAACCACGCGGTGCCTGGGCTGAAATCGGTCCGGATGGACGCATGGTCGTGCACGCTTCCAACCAGTCGCCGTTCAACCTCCGTAACGGCATGGCGAACAATAACTTCAACATTCCACCGACCGACATCAGGGTCATTCCCGGCGATGTCGGCGGTTCGTTCGGCATGAAGTCCGGCGTCCACATCGAGGTCGTTCTTGTCGCCTGGGCCGCTCGTAAATTGAACCGCCCAGTACGTTGGATCAGCGAACGCACCGAAGGATTTCTCACCGACGAGCAAGCCCGCGAAATGCGCATCGTCGCTGAACTGGGCTTGGATGCGAACAACAAAATCACCGCGCTGAAACTGCGCTGGAATGCCAATCTGGGAGCGTATTGTTCTGGCCGTTCCGGCTGGCCGGTCGGCAATGTCGGCGGCATCGCCGGGACTTATGTCATTCCGGCGATCTCGGCGGAGGTGTGCGGAATTCTGACCCATACCGTCCCGACCGCTGCCTACCGCGGCGCCGGACGGCCAGAGGCGACGTATGCGATTGAACGCCTCATCGATGTCGCGGCGCGCGAGCGCGGAATCTTGCCTTATGAATTGCGGCGAATCAATCTCATTCCGCCAGAGGCGATGCCGTATAAGACCGCTCTCACGTTCCTTTACGACTGCGGGGAGTTCGAGGGCAATATGATCAAGGCCGCGGAGCTGGCGGAACTCGACAGTTTCGATACACGCCGGACTGAGGCTAAGGCTCGCGGCAAGCTGCGCGGTATCGGGTTGACGAACTGCATCGAGGTCGCGGGTGGGCCGTTCCTTCGGCCGGCGAAAGACCTTTCGACACTTCGCTTCGCCGAGGACGGGAAACTGATTTTGCGCTCCGGCTCCATGTCAGTCGGCCAGGGATTGGAGACGACGTTCTGCCAGATCGTCTCGGAGCGCTTCGGGATACCGTTGGAAAACGTCCTGTACGAACAAGGCGACACCGATCAACTTCCGTGGGGCAAAGGCAACGGCGGGTCCGGCGCGCTGTGCATCGGCGGCTCCGCGGTCATGCTGGCGGTGGACAAGGTGATCGAGCGTGCCAAGAAGCTTGCCGCCGAATTGCTGGAAGCCTCTATCGCCGATATCGAACTTCGGGAGGGGCGGTTCCACATCACCGGCACCGACCGCTCCGTCGATGTCGCGAGCGTCGGCCGATCTTCATTCGATCCGAATTTCATCCCACCGGGCGAGGAAGGCGGTCTGACCGAGAGCGGAGAATTCGCCGCGACCGCGGTGACCTTCCCGAACGGCACGCATATTTGTGAGGTCGAGATCGATCCTGACACGGGTGTGACCGAAATCGTCCGTTACTCGGCGGTCGAGGAACTCGGCAAGGTCCTCAATCCCATGATCGTCGCCGGCCAGATCCACGGCGGCGTGGTCCAAGGCATCGGCCAGGCGATCGGCGAGGTGATCGTGCACGACGTCGATTCAGGCCAGATGCTGACCGCATCTTTCATGGACTATCAGATGCCGCGCGCTGGCGATTTGCCGGACTTCCGGTTGGCCACGCGAGAGGTGCCAACCAAGGTCAACCCGATCGGCGCGAAGGGTGTCGGCGAGGCCGGAACGGTCGGAGCCATGGCCGCCGTCATGAACGCCGTCAACGACGCCCTGGCGCCACTGGGCATTCGACACTTCGACATGCCAGCGACGCCAGGACGCGTGTGGGAGGCAATTAACAACAACCGCCCGATTGATTGACTCTTGCCCTTATCGTCATGGCTCTCCACCGACTTGATCGGTGGATCGTTCGGGCCACCTGTCGCGGCACGGTGCTGGTCCAGGTGGCCCGGACCAGCCGGGCCATGACGGCGTTGAGATTTAGCGCCGCGCCAATTGCACCACGGCCAGCACGATGATCGCGCCGAGCACGGCGACCGCCATGCTGTAGATGTTCAGCCCGTTGACCTCATGCCTGCCAAGGAAGGTCATCAGTTCGCCGCCAACAACGGCCCCTACCACACCGAGTATGGTGTTCATCAGGAAACCCTGACCGCGCCCGTCAACCAACCGATGCGCGAGATATCCAGCGATCAGGCCGAGGATGATCCAACTGATGAGGCCCATTGTCCCGCTCCTACTTCGTGGCAAAGAGCTGGCGGGTGGCGTAAGAAATCCAAACCCGGCGCGCCGTCAGCCAATCCGCACCAAGCAGCATGTCGCAGATCGGGTTAAGTTGGATAGGTGCCACAATAAATGTCGGGTTGGAAACCGTTTCCTCGCCGGTCCGGAAATCATGAAATTTGTGCTGCCACACTGTGACGGTATGCGGTCCCAAACCGCTGACGATCTGACTCGGATCATATCGTAGACGTCCCAGTTCCAGACCGAGTCGTGCCATGCCCGGCGCCGCGACCAACGTCTCGCTCGCGCCCGAGTCCAACAAGGCCCGCAATCGGACACCATCCAGTTCAACCGGAACCACCAAAGCGCTTTCGGCCGGTTGCTCTACCGGCACGGCGAAATAATCTTCGGTCCATGGCAGGAACCGTCCCGCGCATCCGCTCACGTCGTATAATGTCAGTTCGCGGCGTGGGAAATCCAAATCGAGGTCGAACGCCGAGAGAAAATCGCGCCCCAAAAGTCCGTCGACACGCCGCCCTCCCACCGTGCTCCGCGGCAGTGTCGCCACGCGCAATGTCGCATCTCGCGCGAGACTCCGGCGGTGCAGCGCCGCTCCACCCAGCTCGACGGAGCGAGGGTCGGCGTTTCGCCGCCGTTCGATCCCGCCGACGCCGCGCATCGTTGTCGCGGTCCACTCGTCGAGTGCGAGACTGAAATGATCGACCGCGTCGGGCGTGACCACGGTCTGTGCCGCTCCGGTATCGAGAATGAACGTGCCAGGCACGCCGTTGACCACGACGGGCGCGAGCACGGTGGTGCCGACGATCTCCAGCGCGACGACAGCACGCTGTCGCACTTCGCAATCGGCAAGGACCGGGCTCGAAGACAGCGCTCCCACAAGAATCAGCAATGTGCGCCAAATCATTCGGGAGCCTGGCCGATGACGGTTATTTCCGGCCAGATCAGGCGCACGCGTGCCGCCTTCGCCGCGAACGTCGGTTGATGCGGGCATGCGGGATTGGGCCGCATGATCATGGCGAACATGTCGTCCAGACCAAATGGAGCGATGATGTCGAGGCGCCCATCGTCCTCGAATCGCACACCGACAGCCCCGGCGATGGACGGATAGCGGTAGATGGCTTCATCCGCGGTAGACAACGGCGGGTAGTCCACGCCGAAATGCTGCTCGTACCACAGATGGACTCGAGCCTGATTGCGTATTTGCAAAAGATGGCTCGCTGTCACTCGCTGGATAACCGCGTCCTCCGCCTCCCACGACAGGTCTCCGGCATCGAAATAAATCACATCGTAGTCCTGGATCCCGGTACCTCTTGGCTGGTTTGTCAAAACGTTCCATACGGTTTGGTAAAGACAGCCGGCGACCAGCCGCCACTGCGGCAATGCGACCGCACGCAAATGTTCCAGCAGCTCCATCAAATCGGGATCGGATCGAATGATTGTTTCCAAACGGGTCATCCACGCCCCCTCGGGTCGAGCGCGTCACGCAACCCATCGCCGACGAGGTTGAACGACAGCACGCACAGGAAAATCGCGATCCCCGGGAACACAGCCAGCCATGGCGCCTGCGACAGAAAGCGTTGCGCGGAGTTCAACATCGAGCCCCAGGATGGATCGGGCGGCTGCTGGCCCAGTCCAAGAAACGACAACGATGCTTCGGCGATGATGGCGGCGGCGATCGCGAGGGTTCCCTGGACAAGAATGGGCGGCACGATATTTGGCAGCACATGCCGTACCGCCACCCGCCAGGGAGGGTTGCCCAATGCACGAGCAGCCTCGACATAGTCGTTGCTGGCGGCATCGAGAGTCGCTGCGCGCGCCACACGCATGAAACGAGGTGCGGTGGAAACACCAATCGCGATCATCGCATTTGTCAGATCCGGGCCGAGGAATGCGGCCAGCGCGATGGCCAGGATCAGGAACGGACAGGCCAGCATCGCATCGACGATGCGCGACAGCACGGCATCCACCCATCCTCCTGACAGGCCCGCCAACAGGCCCGAGGGAACTCCGATCCCCGCCGCGATCAGAACTGAAACCACTCCGGCGAGCAGACTGGCGCGGGC
>JBEKGV010000200.1:0-7135 GCA_050012615.1 Acetobacteraceae bacterium
CAGCAGGTGGCGATCATGGTCGCCGCGATCATCGGCTGGGTGTTGAGCACGCAACTCACCGCACCGCAAATCGGTGCCTGGGGCTGGCGCATTCCGTTCGTGATCGGTTGCCTGATCGTTCCGTTTCTTTGGTACATACGGCGGTCGCTCGAAGAGACGCAAGCTTTCCTGGCCCGTAAACACCGTCTCTCGACGGCTGAGATATTCGCCTCCGTTGGCCGTGACTGGGGTATCATTCTGGTCGGCATGCTGCTGGTGGTGATGACGACGGTGTCGTTCTACGCGATCACCGTATACACGCCGACATTCGGCAAGAGCGTGCTGCATCTGACGACGACCGACAGCCTGGTCGTGACGTTCTGCGTCGGGCTGTCGAACTTCATCTGGCTTCCGGTGATGGGCGCGTTGTCCGACAGGATTGGCCGCAAACCGATCCTGTTGGTGTTCTCTGGCCTGACCCTCCTGACCGCCTATCCGGCGCTGGCGTGGTTGGTCGCGGCGCCCAGTTTTGGTAACATGCTCTTGGTGCTGCTGTGGCTGTCGTTTCTGTACGGTAGTTATAATGGCGCCATGGTCGTCGCTCTGACGGAGATCATTCCCGTTCCGGTCCGCACCGCCGGGTTCTCGTTGGCGTACGCTCTCGCCACCGCGCTGTTCGGCGGGTTCACGCCGGCGATGTCGACCTGGTTGATCGAGGTCACGAATAACAAAGCCGCGCCTGGCTTGTGGCTCGGCTTCGCGGGCGCCTGCGGACTGGTCGCGACCATCGTGGCCTACGGCGGCGAAGCCGTCAGGCGGCGTGCGGCGCGGGAGGGTATGGCGGCCTGATGTTCAAGCGATTCCCCTGGGGGAGCGCGAGACTCTTGTGAATCCCGGCCGACTTCGTCACCTTCCAGCGTTGATGGTCGTCGAACCGGCTCCGGCCGGATAGTTACAGTGATGAAAGTGCCGGAGGATCCAATGTCGGAAGACGACAACACGATCAAAGTCACCCCTGGTGCCGGCGCCTGGACGACGCCGCCTTCGCCACCACCGGCCGTCCGCCACACCTATCCCTTGGCGGTCCGCGATTATGGCCTCGCGTCGGCGGTTTCATTGCTCGTCCAAAGCCTGCCCTACGCCCTGGCGCGTTTCGGCATCCTGCTCGGGTGCGCGGTCGCTTGTATCGTCTGGATCGTGATCGCCATCGGCGGCGCCGTCTGGCTCGGGAGCCATATCGCGGGAGTCTTCGGCCTGGTCTGGCTCGTGATTTGCCTTGGCGGTGCCGGGTTCTTCTGGGGCACCATCTTGCGCTATGTCCTGCATTTGCTGGCATGCGGCCACGTCGCCGTCCTCACTGAACTGATCACGCGCGGTCAGGTCGGCAATGGCACCGAACCGATGCTTGCGTACGGAAGGCGCGTGGTGACCGAGCGATTTGGTCAGGTCAACGCGCTTTACGCCCTTAATCTGACGGTTCGAGGGATTCTCGTGGCGTTCCACCGCAGCCTCGACTGGATCGGCGAGATATTGCCGATCCCCGGGTTGGATGGCCTCGCGAACGTCGTGAACATTATTCTTCGGGCCGCGACTCGTTACCTCGACAAAGTCATCCTTTCGTACAATTTGGCGCGCGGCGATGAAGATCCATGGCGCGGTGCACGTGAGGGCGTGATCTACTATGCGCAGAATGCCATGCCGATTCTGAAGACCGCGATTTGGATCGTGATTCTGGAGCGCGCATTGACTTTCGCGCTGTGGCTGGTGTTGCTCGCTCCGGCGGCGACGATTACCTGGATGCTGCCGCGCTCGATCCATGAAGTGGCGGGAATTGTTACGATCCTGATCGCCGCCATTCTCGCCGGTCCGTTGCGCGCGGCGTTTTTGAAACCGCTGTTCCTGATCATGATGATGGTGCGGTTCCACGCATTGATCGAGAACCAGCCGATCAACGAGGAATGGGACGCGCGGCTGTCGATGGTATCGGACAAGTTCCGCGATCTTGGGACGCGTCTGGGGACGCAGGCCAAGGCATCGTTCGGCTAGGCGTTCAATTACCCGTCATGGCCGGGCGTGACCCGGCCATCTTTTCAAGCACCTGCGGCGACAGATGACCGGGTCAGGCCCGGTCATGACGGGATACACACGAGACACAACTCACGGCCTTCAGTATAATTCCATTGATGGGTCGAGCTACTCGCAGGGCAATCAGTTCACGCGAATTGACGTGGATGGGAACACCGACACGTCCGGTACCCCTCAATATAACCCGGGCCTGTCTGAGCGTCGCGCACGCACGGTCGCCGACGAGCTCGTCCGTGATGGTGTGTCGCGGAACGAAATTAGCATGCACGCATACGGTGACACGAAGCTTCTCGTGCCGGCCGGCCCTGGCGTCCGCGAACCGCAGAACCGTCGAGGCGAAATCGTCTTCCATTAACGGGTGGCTGAAACGGGGCGCTGCGCGTCAGCGCCCCAGCGATTGGCGTTAGCCGTTCGCCACCGCGGCCATCACCTCCCGGCGCGACAGGACCGCGTCTTCCGCGTTTGACGTCGCCACGACCCTGACGGCATGGTCCCAGCCAACACAGCGACCGTCAGGACGACGACAGGATCGCAAGTATGCCGGAGGAAGCAGTCCCCCATCGCGCCATGATTACGGCGTGCGCCATTGGCGCGACGGTGCTGCAGTCGCTTGACCAAACGATAGCCAATGTGGCGCTGCCTTATATGCAAGGCAGCTTCTCGGCCAGCTATGACGAGATCACGTGGGTTCTGACCTCCTACATCACCGCGGCCGCCATCATGACCGCGCCGGTCGGTTGGCTCGCGGCGCGTTTCGGGCGCAAACCTCTGTATCTTATCGCCATCATAGGCTTCACCATCAGCTCAATGCTCTGTGGCGCGGCGCAGTCGATCAGCCAGATTGTGATGTTCCGCTTGCTCCAGGGAATGTTCAGCGCCTCCCTGGTGCCATTGTCGCAGGCCACCCTGCTCGACATCTACCCACACGAGAGGCGCGGATTCGCGATGGCGATCTGGGGCATGGGAGTGATGCTTGGTCCCATCATGGGCCCGACCCTCGGCGGCTGGCTGACCGAGACCTACAATTGGCGCTGGGTCTTTTACATCAACCTGCCATTTGGGCTCGCCGCGACCGCCGGATTGATGATTTTCCTCCCGGGCGGCCGCGGCCAAGGCAGGCTGCGCTTCGACTGGCTGGGCTTTGGCGTGCTGACGACAGGGATCGGAGCGTTCCAGTTGATGCTCGACCGCGGCCAGGATCAGGATTGGTTCGGCTCCAGCGAAATCGTGACGGAGGCCGTGCTCGCCGGCCTCGGCATCTATTTGTTCCTGATCCACATGGTCTACGCACGCCAGCCGCTGATCCGTCCGTCACTGTTCAAGGACATCAACTTCTCCTCCGGTCTGGCTTTGATGTTCGCTGTGGGGACATTGCTGGTGTCCAGCCTCGCGTTGATGACGCCCTGGCTGCAGGTTCTGAGCAACTACCCGGTGGAGACCGCCGGCCTGGTCATGGCGCCGCGCGGATTGGGCAACCTGGCAACCATCATGCTGAGCGGGCGATTGTCGTCGAAGGTCGACGCGCGGCTGATGGTGGGTATCGGCTTGCTGATGATATGCTTTTCGTTCTGGCTCATGACCGGTTGGACACCGGACGTGTCGGAGCACGAGATCATCGTCGCGATCATCATTCAGGGCGGCGGCATGGGACTGGTGTTTACCCCGCTTCAGGTGCTGGCCTTCGCCACTTTGCCGGCATCGATGCGCACCGAGGGCGCGTCGCTGTTCAGCCTGCTGCGCAATATCGGCGCCGCGATCGGCGTATCCGTTACATCATCTCTGCTGGCGCACAATTCTCAGGCATTGCACGAGATGATTGGAGCGTCGGTCACGCCGTTCAATCGCGCGTTGCAGATGGTCCGGCCGCTGGAAGGACACATGCATTTCTGGCTCGACCCGGCGACGAGGGGAGGGGCGGCGCTGCTGGACCGCATGGTCAACCAGCAGGCACAGATCGTTGCTTATGTCGACGATTACGTGCTGCTGATCATGACGACCTTGCCGTCGTTGCCGCTGCTATTGTTGATGCGTATGCCGCGCAAGATAGCAACGCAAGTCGAGACGCAGGCGATGGAATAAACGGGACGCCGCGGACCGCTAATCCGTCGCGTCATACTCCGCCGAGATATCCTTGCCGGTATAGTCCGGCATCAGGCTCGCCGAAACCAGGCTGACCAGCGCGCAACCGCCGATATAGATGGCGATGGCATAACCCGAGTGGTAAGTGGCGAACAAGGCGGTCGCGATCAGCGGTGCAGGGCCGCCCGCGATGATGGAGGCAAGTTGATAGCCTAGCGAGGCGCCGCTGTAGCGAAGGCGCGGCGTGAACGCTTCGGCGATCAATGCCGCCTGTGGGCCGTACATGATATCATGCGGGATGAGCGACAGCACGATCGCGATGAAAACCGCTGACGGCAACGCGGTGTCGAGCATTCCAAAATACAGGAAACCAAACAGGCCCGTCGCAGCGGCGCCAATAAGATACATGTTTCGACGGCCGATACGATCGGAGATGTGGCCTGCAAGCGGAATGGTGATGAACGATACGCAAGAAGCAACCAGCACCGCGATTAAGATCAGATCCCTCGACATATGCAAAGTAGCGGTGCCGTAAGCGAAGACAAAGGCGGTGAAGATGTAGAACGGCGCCTGCTCGGCCATGCGTAGCAGGGCCGACAGAAGGATTTCGCGCGGCTGCCGCTTGATCACCTCAAGGATCGGGGCCTTTTCAATTTGCTTCGTGTCAAGGAGTTGTTGGAACACCGGCGTCTCGAGGATGCCAAGCCGGATCCACAGCCCGATCCCAACCAATATGATGCTCAGAAGGAATGGCACGCGCCAGCCCCAGGTCGAGAAGTCGCTACCCGCCCAGGTGCTGAAGCCCAGAATCGCCAGGTTCGCCAGGAACAGGCCCGATGGAACGCCGAATTGCGGCCAGGACGCAACCAGCCCGCGATTGCCGTGCCCGCGCGACCACTCCATCGCGATCAACACGGAGCCGCCCCACTCGCCCCCGACCCCGATGCCTTGCAGCATGCGCAGGACGGTCAGGATAATCGCACCCCAGATGCCAATCGAGTCATAGCTCGGAACAAATGCGATGAGAAACGTCGCGATCCCCATCACCAACAGTGTCGCGATCAACGTTGCCTTGCGGCCGATCCGATCCCCGTAGTGTCCGAAGATCGCGGCGCCGATGGGCCGGCCAACGAAGCCGATGAAGTATGTGCTGAATGCCGCCAGTGTCCCGGTCAAAGGATCCTGGTTGGGAAAGAACAGTTTGGGAAAAACCAAACCGGCGGCGGTGCCATAGATGAAGAAATCGTACCACTCGATCGTCGTGCCAACCGTGGCGGCGATCACCGCCTTCCGTAGTTGCGCGGAGTGTTCGGCATCTGAACGCACGCCATGTGCGACACTGGCGGACATCGTTCCATCCTCCCTGGGCGCGCCTGTCATTTCTTTGATTGCGGTCACACCCGTGCCATATTGTCCCTTTTCTGAGCATGCGGCAAGCCAACGGTTGCCATTCCCTGGATCAACCACATATTGCCAACCTTGGTTTCGGCCGCCGCTGAACCGAAAGGGAACAAAAGTATGAGCAAAAGCCGAAAAGTCGCGGTCTTCGTCGGCAGCCTTCGCAAAGGTAGCCTGAACCGCCATGCCGCCAATGCCCTCATTTCGATGGCACCATCGCGAATGGAACTTCAAATCATCGAGATTGGGTCACTTCCGCTCTATAACCAAGACCTGGATGCGTCTCCACCCCAACCCTGGGTCGCGTTCCGAGAGCAGGTGAAGGCGGCGGACGCCGTGCTTTTCGTTACCCCGGAATACAACAGATCCGTCCCCGGCGTTTTAAAGAACGCGATCGATGTTGGCTCTCGCCCATATGGACAGAACGTCTGGAACGGCAAGCCCGGAGCTGTAATGTCAGCGTCGCCGGGCGCTGTGGGTGGTTTTGGAGCCAACCACCATTTGCGTCAGTCCATGGTTTTTCTGAATGTGCCGATGATGCAACAACCAGAGGCCTATGTGGGCGGCGCGGCTAACCTGTTCGATGAGGCGGGCAACTTGACGAATGAGAGCACACAGAAATTCTTCAAGGCCTTCATCGACGCGTTCGCGGCCTGGATCGAAAGGCAAGTTGCAACTTAAGCCCGGGTCGCGGCGGCAGTCAGTTCGTTGACACTTTGCCGAGGCGGTCGACCGAAACATGCACCGGCTCGCCGTCCTTCACGGTGGAGCCGCGCCACACACCGTCGTTACCCTGCGTCAGAGCGGAAACCTGAGTATATCCGCTACGCTCCAGACGGCCGCGGACCTGAATTTCGGTAAACGGATCCACGGTCGAAACTGCATCGGACTGATCGATCGTATTCGCCGGCTCGGACAGAGGCGGAGTGCCAGGGCCGCCGGTCGGCGGAGTTGCCTGCGGTGGCGGTGGCGTGGTTAACGGCGGCGCGGTTGTGCTTTGCCCGAACGCCGGCATGGCGCAAACCAGGGCAAGTCCGGTCCAGAGGAGTTGCTTCATGGACTTTCTCTCGGTGGTGTCAGATACGGGAAATGTCTGGACTTAACGCCGGGTTCCAAAGCGTTCGATTGATTTCAAACCCTCGGGCCTTGGCGGATCCCCGACGCTTCAATCGAAAATACCACGCACCCTCGCCGCCAAAGCGTCCATCGAAAATGGCTTGTCAATCATTTGTAAATCGGGCTCAAGCCCCCCCTGATCGCCGAGCGCATTACGGCGGGGCGTCGGCCATCGCACCCATCGACAACTGACCGGCGGCGACGAGACGCTCGAGCGACTCGTATTAGTCCGGTACGCTGTAAGCGCCTATTACGGTCGTGGCGTACTTTGGATACCGGACCATATTATTACAACTCGTTCATCATTGGTTTTGCGACACTCTGCTTCAAAACTGTTCGAACAACCAGAGTTATGGTCGGTTTTCCAATACTTTAGGGTGCGCGGGCGCAGGCGGCCGAGCGTAACCAGGCCGGCTGGCGAGCCAAGTTGAAGCTTGGATGCCCAGGGTAATATTTTGCAAATTTTTTGTCGGAGGAG